>NZ_NOZT01000003.1:0-181736 GCF_002412355.1 Acinetobacter sp. YT-02 | reverse complement strand
TTTAATTCGTCTGATCACAGATACTTTATAAAGTATTTTAATACTTTTTTGAATCCGTCAATGCGTAAGTCCTAATATAAATCAAAGCTTAAAATTGCTTATATAATCGTCGCTTGGTTTGTTAATTTTTAGAAATAAAAAAGTATGAACGCATCGTTCAGTTAATTTTTGGCATTTTTAGCCTTGTTTAGACAATTCTGACTTGACCGAAATGCCGATCACATAGCAAGATAGGACACCTAAAAAATTTAAAGCGAAGAGTTATTATTAACTTTTCTCAATATTTACTTTTGCTAAAACAGCCGAGGATTACATGAAGGCTCTTGTTGCTGTAAAACGTGTGGTAGATGCCAACGTTAAAGTTCGCGTTAAGCCGGATAATAGTGGAGTTGACCTAACTAACGTTAAGATGTCAATTAACCCATTCTGTGAAATCGCAGTGGAAGAAGCGGTTCGTTTAAAAGAAAAAGGAACTGTTTCAGAAATCGTAGTGGTATCCATTGGTCCTAAAGAAGCGCAGGAACAAATTCGTTCTGCAATGGCGCTTGGTGCAGACCGTGGTATTTTGGTTGAAACAGCCGATGAGATTGGTGCACTTGAAGTGGCTAAAATCTTAAAAGGTGTTGTTGAACAAGAACAACCACAACTTATTTTATTGGGTAAGCAAGCTATTGATGACGACTCTAACCAAGTTGGTCAAATGCTAGGCGCTTTACTTGGTGCAGGTCAGGGTACTTTTGCTTCAGAAGTAAAAGTAGATGGCGACAAAGTTCAGGTAACACGTGAAATTGACGGTGGTTTACAAACTGTTGAGCTTGCACTTCCTGCAATCATCACCACTGACTTACGTTTGAATGAGCCACGTTATGCGGCACTTCCAAACATCATGAAAGCACGTAAAAAACCGCTAGACACCAAATCTCCTGCAGATTATGGCGTTGCAACAGGTACTAAGCTGAAAACTGTAAAAGTTGAAGCACCTGCTGAGCGTAAAGCGGGCGTACAAGTGAAATCTGTAGATGAGCTTGTAGAAAAATTGAAAAACGAAGCGAAAGTGATCTAATACAGAAGGATAAAAATCATGAGTATTTTAGTTATCGCTGAGCACGACAATAAAGCACTAAATGGTGCAACATTAAACGTTGTTGCTGCAGCTCAAAAAATCGGTGGTGATATCACTGTATTGGTTGCGGGTTCTGGTGCACAAGCAGTTGCAGACCAAGCAGCTAAAGTTGCAGGCGTAAGTAAAGTATTACTTGCTGACGATGCGGCTTATGCAAACCAATTGGCTGAAAACGTAGCAAAATTTGTTGCAGAATTAGGCAAAGGTTATAGCCATATCCTTGCTGCTTCTACAACAACAG
The DNA here is from genome assembly GCF_002412355.1 of Acinetobacter sp. YT-02. NCBI lineage: Bacteria > Pseudomonadati > Pseudomonadota > Gammaproteobacteria > Moraxellales > Moraxellaceae > Acinetobacter > Acinetobacter sp. YT-02. Next base: position 180,372 of record NZ_NOZT01000003.1, on the reverse strand, counting down.
GTAAAAACATTTTACCGCGTGCGGCTGCACTTCTTGATGTCAGCATGATCACAGACATCGTCGCTGTAGATTCTGCAAAGACATTCAAGCGTCCAATTTATGCAGGTAACGCGATTGCAACTGTAGAGTCTTCAGAAGCGATTGTGATAGGTACTGTACGTGGTACAGCATTTGACCCAGTGGCTGCAGAAGGTGGTTCAGCTGCGGTTGAAGCTGCTACTGTGACAGGTGATGCTGGTATTTCTAAATTTGTTTCTGAAGAAATTGTGAAATCAGAGCGTCCAGAATTAACAGCAGCTCGTATTGTAGTTTCTGGTGGTCGTGGTGTAGGTTCTGGTGAGAACTATCACAAAGTACTTGATCCATTGGCAGACAAACTTGGTGCAGCACAAGGTGCATCTCGTGCAGCAGTTGATGCGGGCTTCGTACCAAATGACATGCAAGTTGGTCAAACAGGTAAAATCGTTGCACCTGATTTGTATATCGCTGTAGGTATCTCTGGTGCGATTCAGCACTTGGCAGGTATGAAAGACTCTAAAGTGATCGTTGCGATCAACAAAGACGAAGAAGCGCCAATCAACGCAGTAGCTGACTACTGGTTAGTGGGTGACTTGAACACTGTTGTTCCAGAGTTAGTATCTAAAATCTAATTACTGAACACAGTCAAAAACGCCTCTATGTGAATAGCATAGGGGCGTTTTTTATTGTCTTTTTTAATTTAGATGCAGTGATTGGTTTTAAGTACATTATGTGAACTTAGCGTATATGTGGGTACATATCGAGCAAGTATATGTTGAAGATATTTTGACGTGACTCTTAAAAATATGAAGCACTTTTGTTTCTTGGGTGTGAATATTTTTTTGCCTAAAAAATCACCGTTAAATTTAAGTAAATTAACAAGATTAAGATCATCTCTAAAGCACAAAAACACAGGCGTATATGCTATAATTTTTCGCTAGTTTTTATTTTTAGCCTGCATTTCAGGCTAATCATTTGCAAGTTTTACGACATATAAAATGCAAGCAAAATTTGTTTGCAGAATAAGGAGTATGCATGAGCGTATCGGAAATTAGACCGATTGCCATTGAGGATGAACTCAAGCACTCGTATTTAGACTATGCGATGAGCGTGATTGTGTCACGTGCGCTGCCAGATGTACGAGATGGTCTAAAACCTGTGCATCGTCGTGTGCTATTCGCAATGCACGAATTGGGCAATGACTACAACAAAGCTTACAAAAAGTCTGCCCGTGTAGTCGGTGACGTCATCGGTAAATATCACCCTCACGGTGATTCTGCAGTTTACGAAACAATTGTTCGTATGGCGCAAGATTTCAGTTTGCGTTATCAATTGGTCGATGGTCAGGGTAACTTCGGTTCGATTGATGGCGATAGTGCCGCAGCCATGCGTTATACCGAAGTCCGTATGCGCAAACTTACTCATGAACTGTTGGCCGATTTAGAAAAGGACACTGTCGATTGGGAAGATAACTACGACGGCTCTGAGCGTATTCCTCAAGTGATGCCTACTCGTATTCCAAACCTATTGGTCAATGGTGCTGCAGGTATTGCTGTAGGTATGGCGACCAATATGGCACCGCACAACATGACTGAAGTGGTGCATGCATGTTTGGCTTATGCAGACAACCCAAATATTTCAATTGAAGGGTTGATGGAACATATCACAGGTCCAGACTTCCCTACAGGCGGTATTATTTACGGTAAATCAGGCATTGTTGATGCTTACCGCACAGGTAAAGGCCGTTTGCATATTCGTGGTAAGTACCATTTTGAAGAAGATCAAAAATCTGGTCGTACCACCATCGTCTTTACTGAAATCCCTTATCAGGTCAACAAAGCCAAAACCATTGAGCGTATTGCTGAACTGGTGAAAGAGAAGAAACTCGAAGGTATTTCAGAATTACGTGATGAGTCTGATAAAGAAGGGATGCGTATTGCAATTGATCTGAAGCGTGGTGAAAACGCTGAAGTGATTGTGAATAACCTATTCTTGAATACACAATTAGAAAACTCATTCAGCATCAACATGGTTTGCCTAGACAATGGTCAGCCAAAATTGATGAACCTAAAAGATATTATTGCGGCATTTATTCGTCACCGCCAAGAAGTAGTGACCCGCCGTACCATGTTCGAGTTGCGTAAAGCACGTGAACGTGGGCACATTTTAGAAGGCTTAACCGTCGCGTTGGCCAATATTGATGCCATCATCGAAACCATTAAATCTTCTGCCAACCCAGCCGAAGCGCGTGAGCGTTTACAGGCAGGCGAATGGGCAGCAGGCGGTGTAGTCGCATTATTGGAAAAAGCTGGTTCAGTTTCTGTACGTCCAGACGAAATTGAAGGTGAAGATCCTAACCGACCATTTGGTTTAGATGGTCAGGTGTATCGTTTATCACCTGCGCAAGTGACCGCAATTTTAGAATTACGTTTGCATCGTTTAACAGGTCTAGAACAAGACAAATTACATGCAGAATATTCTGAAATTTTGGCACAAATTGCTGAATTAACTGCAATTCTAAATGATTTTAATTTGCTAATGGGCGTGATTCGTGAAGAGTTGGCGCAAGTTTTACAACAATATGGCGATGCACGTCGTACTGAAATTGTAGAATCGCGTATTGATTTCTCGCGTGAAGATTTAATTCCAGAAGAACAAGTGGTACTGACAGTATCACAAACAGGTTATGCAAAAACTCAACCATTGTCAGATTACGCAGCACAGCGTCGTGGTGGTCGTGGTAAATCTGCAACGTCGATGAAAGAAGACGATTATGTGCAGCATTTAATTGTGACTTCTAATCACGCAACGGTGCTGTGCTTTACTGATGTGGGTAAAGTTTACCGTCTGAAAGTGTTTGAAGTGCCGCAAGCATCGCGTGGTGCGAAAGGTCGTCCAATGGTGAACTTGTTGCCGTTAGATGCGAACGAAACCATCACCGCGATTTTACCTGTCATTGATGCACCGAAGAAATTTACCGAGCGTTTGGCAGACTTCCGTAGCTATGTGAAAGCCAATGCGGCACATCTGCAAACTAACGCGATCATTGCCGCTCAATATGCAGAATTAGAAGCTGCCTTTACTGAATTAGCAGATGGTGATGATTTATCTGACGCATTACGTGTGCAATTGAAACAATTGGGTGTAGAGCTTTCTGCAACCGATTTAGACGATGAGATCATTGCAGAATTTGCATCACAAGCAGAAGCCTTGCGTAAAAACTTTTATGTCTTTATGGCAACGGCATCAGGTACAGTGAAACGTGTTGAATTGGAACAATTCAGTAACGTACGTTCGAATGGTTTACGTGCCATTGAATTGAATGAAGAAGACACTTTAATTGGTGTTGCAATTACCGATGGTGAACAGCAAATTATGTTGTTCTCCAATGAAGGTAAAGCGATTCGTTTTGCTGAAACCGATGTACGTTCAATGGGTCGTGCGGCCAAAGGCGTACGTGGTATGCGTGTCAGCTTCGGTTCAGCACAAGTTGAAGATGTAGAAGATGTAGAAGTCGATGGCGATGATGAAGACAGTTCAGATTCAGCACTCATCAGCCGTATCGTATCGCTAGTCGTAGTACCAGAAACAGGCGAAGTTTTGTGTGCTTCGGCGAATGGTTATGGTAAGCGTACACCTGTAGACGACTTCCCAACCAAAAAACGTGGTGGTAAAGGTGTGATTGCCATTAAGACCTCTGAACGTAATGGTGAATTGGTCGGTGCAGTTGCTATTGATGAAAGCAAAGAACTGATGCTGATTTCTGATGGCGGTACATTAGTGCGTACTCGCGCTTCTGAAGTGGCGCAAACAGGTCGTAATGCACAAGGTGTACGTTTAATCCGCTTGGGTGAAAACGAAACACTGGTGGGTGTGGAAGCGATTGAAGCTGTTGAAGAAGACGAGTTTGTTGAAGCGATTGAAGGTGCAGAATCTTTAGTGGCTGAAACGGATGCAGTTGCTGAAACTGAGCAAGTGGAAAAAGACGGTGAAAATTCAGTAGAAGAATAGGTTTTTTACTGATAAAAAGGGCGCTTCGGCGTCCTTTTTTATAAACGTTGACTGCATAAGGGTAAGCGATGAAAACCAAATTAATGTTGTTGGCAGCAGCGGTTGCATTGAGTGGCTGTAATTCAATGGACAATATTCCAGATCCGAGTCCTGAACAGGAAAAGGCGGCACAGCTAGCCTATGAGGATTTGCGTGATGGGAAGTATGACGAGTTTTTGGATCAGTTAGAGCCGCAGTTGCAAACCCAGTTTAAGGACAATGAAAAGCTGATGAAACGCTTTTCACGTTCAATTCCTCAAGGTGAATACAAGTCTAAGACTTTAATGACCAAAGAGATTGAAGAAGCAACCAATCAGCTTGGGCAATATAAGGTCAGCTATGAAATTGCCTATCCGGAAAATCTGGTTCAGTATGATGTTAGTTTTGACAAGCCGAATGGTAGCAACAAGATTCGTAATTTCAATATTCAAGTCTTTGGCGAATCGGGTAAATAAGTGGAATAGGAGCATTGCTATAATGCTCTATCTGCTTTGATGACCAGAAATTAAACGTCGATAAGCCAAAAAAAAGCACAAGCTACCGATCATTCCAAGATAGAGCAATTTAGGCAAGATCAGTGTTGTAGGCACACCCATCTGATTGAGTTGAATAAACATCTGCACAATTTGGGTAGAGGGCAGGATTTCGCCAACGACTTGCATCCAGGTGGGCATGGCAGCATGCGGCCAGGCCGCACCAGATAAAAAGAACAGTGGAATAGAAGTGAATACAATGACATGCCCCGCACGTTCCGGCAGATCCAGAAAACTAGCAAATAAGCAGGTCATGCCAATTATCGTGTAGATAAAAACCGCAACAGCCAGCAGCATCCCGAGCAGGTTGCCACCGCGCGGATAATCAAATAGCCAGAAGCTAAAGCCGAATAAATAGAAACATCCTAGACAACCAATGGTGAAGACCGCTAAACACATCCCAATCAATGCATTTGTGTTTAATTCTATTTTTCTTTCCCGATATACCAAAATCAGCATACTCAAACCCAAAAGAATGGTTTGGTGGATAATTAAAGGTGCAACCGCAGGAAAGACATAGCTGCCATAGCCGGACAGCGGATTAAATAAAGGAATTTGATGCACAGAAAGGGCAGGTGAAAAATCCGAGACCTTGCCAAAGCGTTCAGTATAATCTGCCAAAGTTTGCTCAACTGATGTGGCTAAGCCCAGACCAATTTGTTTGGTTACTAAAAAGTTGGCTGTACTTAAATACAGGCCAATGCCACCTGTTTCACCATGCCTTAAGCTTTGCGATAAATTGTCCGGCAGAAGTAAAATACCATCGGCTTTTTGTGATTCCACCCATTGTTTGGCCTCGGAAAAATTGCCGGTAATCGCCTCAATCTCCACATTGGGGCTTTGTGCCACTTGACCAATAATACGGGTGCTTAAGTTACTTTGTTCTTCATCGACAATAATAATCGGTAAGGCTTCAGCCTGCTGTGCCTGATAAGCGGTTGGATAAAAAAAGCTGTAAAACAAGACGGATAGAATAAGCGTGGTAAAGATCGTGCCGTGACTGACAATATCCTTAAAGCTTTGCAGATAGTAAAACCAGAGGGATTTCATTGGACTGCTCCTTTAACTATTTTTTTAAGAAACAGATAAGCCAGCAGAGCGTAAACTAGGGCATAGATCAGCAGCATGAATCCAGCTTGCAGTGAAATATGCAATGGACTACCAATCACCCATTGTTCAGTTTGTAATTTGGCATAGGGCGTAAACGGAATAATATTGGACCAGAACTGGGTGAATAGGGGCGCATTATTTAAAGGTAAAGTCACACCAGCAAAACTTAAAGATGAACCACCATAGACCGCAATGATGCCAAAAGATTTACTTAAATCTTTGGTTGCCAGAACCACTGCACTGCTTAAAAATGCATAAGCGCTATATAGCAGAAATTGTGCCGATAGAATCAGAGCGAGCGAGCCGGCAACAAACCAGCCGCGAATTTCAATCAGCCAGAACATCCAGATCCAGGTCCATAGACTAAAAATAGCCACATAGATCAGGTTCTTAGACAGCAATGCCATCCAGATGGATGAGTTGCTAATCCAGCTTGTTAAGGTCTGCCGCTTCAGTTCCTGACCGACGGAAAATGCCACACAACAACACAGCAGTAAATGCAGAATTGCCGGAATGACATAGGGTTCCAGATAGAATTCATAATTCAGCTGCGGATTATACAGCGGAGATATTTTAATATGCGGTGACGGTGCTTCGAGAGAGGGGAGTCGGTTGCCCAGATATTGCTGTCCGCTAAATTCAGCGAGTGCTTGTAGGGTACTGACCAGCATGGCCGAGGAAATGGTATTTCCAATACTGAAATAACTCTGGTTAAAAGCAATACTGATGTCAGCATCCTGGGCACGAACCAGACGTTGCTCGGCACCGCTTGGAATATGGATATAACCCCAAATTTTATTTTGATTTAACAGGCGCTCAATTTCAGCTGTTTGTTCCGACACCGTAGCAATTTTAAGAGTATGATTCAGCGCCACATGTTGATAAATGCTTTGACTCAGCGCACTCTGGTCTTGATCAATAATCGCAATCGGTAAATGATCCGATTTCCCTTGAGCAAACATGCTGCTGAATAAAATAATCACCAGTGCAGGTGCCAGCGTGACCAGACACAGATCCCATTTTTCGCTGAGCAGATAGCGCAGTTCGCGCCATATACCCGTCCACATTATCGGGTCTCTTTCAGTTTAAATAACACGCTCATCCCGACTTTCAGTTCAGAAATCGCTGGTGTGGGTACAAGATGCAGCTTAAAACTGCGCACATCATAACCGCCGGTTTGACGTGTGGTCTTAATGGTGGCAAATTCACCTTCAGCACTGATCTGTCTAATTTGAAAAGTGGCGGTTTTATCTAGGGCGGGAATATAACCTTCAATACTGCTCATTTTCTGAAATGGGGCATATTGGTCTTCACGAATATTCAGGCTCACCCACATTTGATCTTCAATCAGGCTGACCACAGGGACTGCGGTGGCTACCAGCTCCGAGACTTTGCCATAGGTTTTAGACACCGTTCCGTTTACAGGTGCTACTAATTGGGTTTCTGCTTCTAAAGCATTGGCTTCATCCAGCGCAGCCTGGGCAATATCTACTTGTGCATCGGCAGAACTCTTTTGCTGTGAGGTGCTGCCACGTTTGGCACGTGCGTATTGCTGATACGCTGCTTCTGTCATTTGCGCCGCTGATTGACTGGCTGCATACAATTCATCACGGCGCTGGTGTGAAATCACACCTTCCTTCAATAAATTTGCACCACGCTCATAAGAAACTTTGGCTAAATTTTGCTGTGCTTTCAGCGATTGCCAGTTGGCATACAGACTGGCGATATTTTCTTCCTGCGAGCCACGTTCAGCAGTCGATTGTAAGGCCAGCGCAGATTGTAAAGCCGCTGCGGCTTGCTGTTTTTTGGCCTGAATTTCCGGGCTGTTTAAGCGCACCAGTACATCGCCTTTTTTGACCCGCTGACCTTCTTCTACATAGATTTCTTCAATACGGCTTGGCACTTTGGTCGCCACCTGAACTGTTTCAGCTTCTACACGACCCTGCAATTCAAGCGGAGCCGGTTGGTAGCTTTTCCACAATCCAAAAGCGATGACTGCCAGCAGAACTGGAATCAGGGCGAGCAATAAATATTTTTTCTTTTTAGCGATTTCAGGAGCTTGTTGTTGCTCGGTCGAAGTCGTCGCGTTGTTTTCTATTTCAGTTTTTGTTTCTACCTGTTGCGCAGGCGATTTTTCTGTATCGCTGGATGAAGCCACTTCATTCACAGGATCATTGGGTTTTTGATCTTCGTTCATGTTCGGCTCCATTAGCGAATATAGTGGGTGTTGGCATGTTGAATGTAGGTTGGAAATTCTGCAATCGAGCCATGGCTTTGTAATAGTGTGGCCAGTGACATCACATATTTGTAAGCATTCAAGGCAGTTTCAGCTCGTAGTCCGCTCAGCATATTTTGTGCATCGATGACCTGTGTGGCGGTGCCCGTATCTTCTTTAAAAGACAATTCTTGGATGCGTAAATTTTCCTGTGCGGCTTTCAAGTTTTGTGCCAGAAGTACATCACTTTGCTGTGCACTAAGTGCTTCGCTATAAGATTTATAAATCAGATTTTCAATTTCCTGCTGGGTGCGTGCAGTAAGCAGTTCTGTTGCAGAGCGTTTGAGTTCGGCAGCCTGAATATTCTTGTTTTTATCGATCCCGGAAAACAGGTTATAGCGTGCGGCAACCCCGACAATCCAGTTTTCATTTTGATCCAGACTATATTCGCCAAAAGCAAATACATTTGGTTTTTTCGCTGCTTGCTGGGCTTTCACATTGGCTTGGGCCAATTGGGTATCCAGCTGCATTTTTTGAATCAGCGCAGAGTTCTGACTAAAAGTTTTTAGCAGATGATTTAAGGCCTGTGGCTCGGTTTTATTGACAAATAAAGGCGTCGAAAGCTCAGTGATGCTACTTTCCTGAAGCAGATTATTCAGCTGGAACAGCGCAGCATTCAAATTGGCCTGCGTATTTTGCTGGCTGCGCTCGGCATTATTACGTGCCACTTCAAATTGCATACGCTGGCCTTTACTGATAAAACCTTGCTGTTCCATTTTTAAGGCATTGCGATAATGCTGCTGCATGGCATTCAGATTAAACAGCGCAGCTGCATGCAATTGCTTTTGGAGCTGCACATTAAAATAACTTTGAATCAGTTCAAAACGCTGCGTATCTTGCTGCTGTTTGTTGCTGAGCTGACTACGACCGACCTGAATATTGGCAATTTCTTTGGCACTACGGGTGAGGCCTCCAGTATATATTGGCATAACCACGGAAACAGTGGGGCGAATCACCTGATCTTCAAGGATGACATTAGACGTATCCGGAATCAGACCAACTCCGCTATGAATAGTATTGTTAAGTCCATCACGCAGTGGATCGGTAATACCTGCAGGTAGATCCACGCCATTACTGGCCTCCCACTCATTAAGCCGGCCATTCACGCCTTGAGAGAGTGAATTCTCCAGATTATTTTTAAATTGCTTTAATGGAATATCGACTTCACTGTGAAAGGCATAGGCACGAACATTCAGGTCGACACGTGGCAGACCTACGCCTTTTACTGCTTCAGCTTCAAGTTTTGAAGCCTGTTCCAGACTTTGATAGGCTTGGCTGCTATAAGAATTTTGCAACAACTGACGTTCAGCATCCTGAAAGCTGATGCTCTGTGCATGAGCAAAGCTGCCATACATCATAGATGCAAGCAGATTTAAACCCCAGACAAGCTGTCTTTTATTTTTCTTTAAGTTCATAAAGTCGCTAAACTGATTTAAAGCCGGTAATGTTATCCCGCTAGTATAAATCAAAGGTTCGCAGATAGAACTAGTGTAAAGTTATAGTATTGTTTCTTGTACATTTGTCTATAAAAAGCACGCTTATGCGTCCTCTAATCTTCTTTTTTACCTTTTCTTTTTAAATAGCGTTTTTTAGCTACTTTTTCTCTATATTCTTTTAAAAGTCTTGGATTTTTTGCGATTAATTCATCCATATTGCTTTTTCCCCCCTCGAAATTCAGGATATTGCTCTCGCATTTTTTTACATTCACTCTTTTCTCGCCAGATTTTAAAGAATAAATAAAGCTTGCTGAAGCATCTCTACGTAAAACTTCTTCTTTAAATAAAGGGGTGGCAATAGATCTCTTACGAAAGTTAATTTAAGAGCATCCAATTCACCATTCCAGCAATTAAATTCATTCTTAGACCAAATCGTTTCCGTCTATTTCTATAGCGTTCTGTTAATATCCGAAAATGTTTAAGTTTGCCGTTGATATGTTCAATTGTGATCCTACGCCGACTGATTTCTTGGTTGATCTGTTTTGCTATTTGGGGTAATGATAAATTGTTAGGTTTCTTGATTGGAATGAGTAACTTACTCTTAATCTGATGAAATCCTTTATAGGCTAAATCTGCCATGATATAAGGATAAATAATCATCTCCTTCAAATGCTTACGCGCAATGTTCAGATCGTGTTTTCTGCCATCTTCAATCTGTATACTTACAATTTGCTTTAATTGGGGGTTAAAAATGACCTGTGTTTTTAGCGTATGTTTCTTCTTTTTACCACTATAGAATTTTCTTTGTTTTTTTGGGACGCTCAATCTGTGACTCAGTAACATCAACGATTACATAATCCCCCTCATTAAACTTTTGATTCCTTTTCGGCAATGCGAAAATCCGTGATTGAATCAGAGCATTTTCAACTTTCTGAATCGTACAATTCACATTACTTTCAGCTAGGTTATAGTCGGCGGATAACTCAATTTGAGTTCTATAACAGCGTAAGTAATTTAAAGTTAACAACAATTGATCCTCTAAACACAACGAATGAGGTCTTCCAGATTTTTTCTTGGCAAGTTCAGCATGTTGTAACACTGATACCATTTTTAAGAATAATGGACGAGGAACTCCAACAAGTCGTTTAAATTCTTCATCATTAAATCTTGTTAAATTTTCATATTTCATGAGATGAGTATAAACAATTTTTTACTTTCGCAAGAGGTCTAATATTAGTGAAAAAATAATTAGTTTTATAGCTAATCATAGATTCCAAGATATTTTGAGGTAACAAAATTACAGGTCCAACAACTTTATTAGGCCCCCAAGGAGCGTGAGGAAGTGAAAATTTTGATTTTTTCCATTCGTTATCGATTGCACAAAAGAAATGAATAGCCTCTTTTGTTTCAGTCGTTTCTATACCTAATTTTTCACATTGTTCTAATGTATATTCTGCAAAATGTTTAAAGCAAATATTAGGGTTTGTTGACAATTCGTCTATGTTTGCGGCATGAGAGATATATCTCGCAAGGTTTTTTAGCTGCTATAAGGCATGGGACAGGAAATTTAGTCATTTTAAATGACTGGCACATAACGCAATAGCAGCAAAAAATATGCTCGCCCTGAAAGGCTGTGGCTAAAACTTTCTCAGATTGTGTTATGAAACTTAGCAATAATCTCGCTATTCCTTGCGTTTCATGCCTGATCTGCTCAGTTTTAGCCTACAGCGCAAGCCATTTATGAAATGTCAACAGACCTTAGTCGTTATATCTGAAATAGTGTCTGGACCTATACCATCTGCAACTAATATTAATTCTTCAAGATCTTCTAATAAGCCTGTCTGAGCTGCCTGAGAAGACTTTAAGCATGTGAGTATATATTCAACTTTAATATCGTGTGATCCTTTGCCATTTACTCCTTCTTTAGTTGCACCAATGCCAGTATATTTGGGCTCAGGAAAATGGGAGCATAATTTTCTTGCTTTAATTTCATCTTTTTCTTTAAGAGCTTCCATTAAACATTTCATAAAATTTTGCTGAGTAGTCAGAGCAGACTTGGAATGTATGTTCTCACAACGAGTTAAATAATAACTATCAATGTATAAGCGAGTATCTGTTTCCAGATTAGGGTCAAAGAAGTCAACTTCAAGTAAATTTTTATCTACCTTAAAGTGATTGAGGAATGTTGTCATTGTTTATTTCTCCTTTAATATTTATTTAAAATATCATTTAATTAGGAGTAGTGGGTGGTTTTTTGATCAATTTGCGACAGATATTGTCGTACACATTTCAACCTCTTTTTTTGATTTAGTAAATTTATCCCTCGAATCTACATTGATTTTTTGACTCTATCTTGGCTCATAGATTGAAATAATTTTGTGCAAGACCCTGCCAGATATGGTTAAATGCCATCATTTTATTGTGTTTCACTCTGAAAGGAAAAATCATGCGCGCGTACAACTTCTGTGCTGGTCCTGCAGCATTACCGACTGCCGTACTTGAAAAAGCTCAAGCTGAAATGCTTGACTGGCATGGCAAAGGTCTTTCGATCATGGAAATGAGCCACCGTAGTGCCGACTATGTTGCCATGGCTGAAAAAGCGGAAGCAGACCTGCGCAAACTCATGAATATTCCTGAGAACTACAAAGTATTGTTCTTGCAGGGTGGTGCATCGCTACAATTCTCTGCGATTCCATTGAATTTGTTGGGTAAAAACAACAAGGCAGATTATATCCACACGGGTATTTGGTCTGAAAAAGCCTTAAAAGAAGCGCAGCGCTATGGCGATATTCATGTCGTTGAAGCGGGTATTCAGATTGAAGGTAAGCATGCCATTAGCGAACAAAGCCAATGGAACTTATCTGCCGATGCTGCCTATGTGCATTATGCAGATAACGAAACAATTGGTGGTTTGCAGTTTGCCAATATTCCAGAAACAGACAAACCGTTGGTATGTGATTTCTCATCAAGCATTTTATCTGCACCTTTAGATGTATCTAAATTTGGTCTGATTTATGCAGGTGCGCAAAAAAATATTGGCCCAGCAGGCTTAACCATTGTGATTGTACGTGAAGATTTGCTTGATCAAGCCAAGCCTGAAATTCCAAGCATTTTGAAATATTCAGCACAGGCAAAAAATGATTCCATGGTGAATACACCTGCAACTTATGCATGGTATTTGTCTGGTTTAGTGTTTGAGTGGTTATTGCAAAACGGTGGTGTAGATGCGATTCATCAAGCTAACCTAGAAAAAGCGAAATTATTATACGGTTATATCGATTCAAGCGATTTCTACGCGAATCCAATTTATAGCGCAAACCGTTCAATTATGAACGTTCCGTTTACTTTGGCTGATGCCGCACTGGAAAAACAATTCTTGCAAGAAGCTGAAGAAAACCGTTTGTTGAACTTGGCAGGTCACCGTTCTGTAGGTGGTATGCGCGCAAGTATTTATAATGCAGTGCCATTAGATGGCGTACAAGCTTTGGTTAACTTTATGGATGACTTTGCAAAACGTCACGGTTAATTGATAGTAGTAAAAAGCAAAAACCCAGCTGAATTAGCTGGGTTTTTTTATAGAAATAGGTGAAAAGTCATAGAGGCTTGTTGATGAGTGAAACTCAGAACACAAAATAGTGTAAGCCGTAGGCGGAGAGCAGCATGCCTAATGCAAAAAATAGGCAAGACATCGGGTCGAGCTGATAGCGTTGCTCAAGTTGATGTTCTACATGCTGTAAGTTTTCTTCTTGCACGATTTTCATAGATATTATTTTCCGATGATCTATTTATCGTTAAATATTTAAATACGGCTATATTTTTAGCATAAAAAATTGATTAAATAAAGTACTAATTTTATTTTAAATATAATATCTGCCAATAATGAATTAATTCTGTGTTGATTTTTAAAATCCGCACCACTCAAGGCTTTCAGATTATCTACGGTGCTTGGTGCAGATGTTTGGGTTTTAAAATAACTTATCCACATATTCGATTTAAAATATGGCTGATTTTGAATTTATAATAAATTTAAAGCTGTGGATAACTGCGTTTTTTTGAATTTAAAATGCTTAAATAAGCATCAATATATTCATACTATCAATAGCACGCTTTTAACAATCAAAAATTGATTATAAGCCATCAGTGAAATAAGTATTGAAAGTTCCTTCTCCCTGAGGAGAAGGCGAGGATGGGGGGATGATGAATATGAATTTATTATTTAGACAGCTACTTTGAGGTTTATTTTTAATAAACTACTGTTTTATATTGTGAATATTGGCTTGAATCCAAATATTGCCACGAATGTATTGTCCAATTTCAAAGTTTTGGTGCGCAGGATTTTTAGTTGCAAGACGAATTAAAATCGCAGGCTGATTTTCATCATGAATTAGAGTGACATCATAAACAGTATAGGCTTGATTCATGAATTCAAAACTGGTTTTACCAACAACATTGCCCTGAAACCAAGCTTCATCTTCCTGACCGATATTTTCGCCATATAAATATGCGACCATTTTAGAAAAATCCACCGTTACAGGTGCTTTGTCATCTTCGGACTTAGGTTGCCATGCGTCAATTTGTTCTTGCAGATTGGCAGGTGCAACACCATCATTGGCTGCTAAAATATCATTCAGCGCACGATGGTGTTTAATTGACGCAGGATCATCGACCACCAATTGTTCGCCTTCAGCAACAGCTTCAAGTTCATACGCCCATGCGTTTAAATGCACCCAGTAGGTTTGATCTTTTTGGTATTGTTGATGGTTGACGCTGTATAAACTGTCAAAAGCATAGACAATACTGTTGTTGCCTAAATTGAGTCGAAGCACCGCTTGAGTGTTAGATTTGCAGCTAATGATACGTTCAATTTTAGCTTCAACTTTGTAAGGACTTTCAAAGCAAGGGAAAGCCGTTTTTACAGCTTGTGGTTTGTTATTTTCAACCGCAATCACTTGTGTCAATTGAATTGCCTCTTTGCTTGGGCCTTGAATCAGCCATGTGCTTTGATCCATTTCTGCTTCTTGGCGGCATAAACCCATTGGCATAATTGGTGCATCTAGAGCCAGTCCTAACCATTTTGGAACTTCGGTGCAGGGTTCATCCGTGAGTAAATTCCAATGTTCAACATGGCTGCCGAAGTTCTGATCTTCAATGCGGATGATTTCTGGTCTATTTTGATTGTTCATAAGCACTTTGAGATGTTGGGTTCTTTTCTTTACTCTTAGATCGAGGGTTATTTCGATTTTTCAAGTCTTTGGCTGAAATTTCATGTAATGCCACTGCATTTGTACAGATTGTGGACAGCGATGCAGCAGAAACAAAATCACATCCATCTACACTTTAGCATGCAATTCTGAGCATTTTAAACATACTGCAATGTAATGAGTTTGATACACTAGTCGCATATTATTATCAGGGTTGCACAGTGCTGCCATTTAAACTTTGGGTTGATGCAGATGCATTACCTAAAATTCTAAGAGAAGTCATTTTACGTGCTTCAGATCGTTACCAACTTGAAGTCACTTTTGTTGCCAATCAATCGGTCGGGATTACGCCTTCGGTACGGATTAACTCTATTCAAGTGATGCATGGTGCCGATGCCGCCGATCAGGAAATTGTAGATCGCATGAAGGAACACGACATTGTGATCACGCAGGATATTCCACTAGCGGCACAAGTGATTGAAAAGGGCGGAATAGCGATTCATCCACGTGGTGAAATTTATACTGTTGCCAATGTGAAAGCGCGTCTGCATTTGCGTGATTTTATGGATACTTTGCGTGGTGCAGGCGTACAAACAGGTGGGCCAGCACCTATTTCAGAACGTGATAAACGTGAGTTTTCAAGTAGTCTAGATCAAACCATCCAAAAGCAAAAACGTAAAACTGCTTAATACGAGCCACGCATGCCTTCTAAAACCAATATTATGATGACCTATGCCTTATTGGTTTTCATTTGGGCAACAACGCCTTTGGCAATTGTCTGGAGTGTGTCAGATTTATACATGCTTTGGGCTTTGGTGCTACGTTTTTTCATTGCTTTGCCCTTAGCTATTATTTTATTGCTGCTGTTAAAAGTGAAATTTCCACATCATCTACAAGCGTGGCATAGTTATTTGGCAGGTTCGTTTAGTCTGATCGGTTCACAAATTTTCACCTACATTGCCACCGCTTATTTAAGCTCAGGCATTATCGCCCTGATGTTTGGTCTGACCCCCATCATAGCAGGTTTGATTGGTCGTTTTGTGTTTCAGTTGCATTTGGCACGTATTCAATGGATCGGAATGACAGTGTCCATTTTAGGGCTTGGCATCATCTGCTTTGGCGGCGAAACACAGCATGTGCATCCTCTGGGTATTGTTTTAATGCTGTTTAGTGTATTGACCTACACCATGTCTATTTTCTGGGTGAAAAAAGTTAATGCGCAAGTTGAACCTGTAGCACAGGCAACTGGCTCGATTTTGGTATCAACCATTGCGGCTTTATGTATTGTGCCGTTTATTTGGCAATATGTACCGACTAGTTTGCCGAGTCTTAAATCTATCGCAGCTTTACTTTATACCGTGATCATGGCTTCTTTGATTGCAATGTTCTGTTATTTTAAATTGGTGCAGAATATTCAGGCGACTACCTTATCTTTAACCACCGTCATGACGCCAATGATTGCTTTGTTGATTGGTGCTTTACTCAATCAAGAAGCTTTATCGGTCATGGTATTTGTGGGCGCTTTGGTTTTATTGTCAGGCTTAGTGCTGTATTTTTATCGTGATCTTAAAGCAAGTCGGGCATTGGCTCAGAAAATCAAAACACCATCCTAACGATATGCAAAGATGGCGTTATCCACGTGATTTTATATACGCGAACATGCAGAAATGATTTATTTTATTTCTTAGATTATGCTTGTTTTAAAGCAACGGCTTCTGCAAGTTTGACGCGATCTTGAGGGTGTAGAGTAATAAAATACGCCCCAGTACGATATTGTCCATTTTCTTCTTCACGGCTGTAAACCACTTGCGCGGTTGCGGCTATATGGAAAAAGTTTTCAGGATGGCTGAGCGTGACATGAATATAACTGCCCGTGTTTAATTCACGTTCACTATAAAAACTGAAACCACTTTCTGAAAAATTGACCTGTTCAGGGATAGGTAACATGCTTTGTACAATTGCATCGTATAAAGACCCTGTAATAAGGTTTAATTTTTGGTTGAATAAGGATAAGATTCGAGCAATTTGTTGATCTTTTTCAGTTAATTGTTCTAATTCGTAGTTTAATGCATGATCAAATTGATCTAATTCTGCGAGTAGTAGAAAATAACGCGGTAAAACAAAATTAGCATCGTAAGGGTCGTTCAGCGCAACATCGTCAGAAATGATCTGGTAATTGATTCTCAGGGCAGCATCAATTCGTGACATGACACGACGTTCAGACGCGACGCTTTGATGCTGTAAATTTTCCATAATGTATTACCTCGGACTTGATGGTATGTTTAAACCAATCTCGCTATATATAGGGTTGAGATATACGCGCGCTCGGCGCAGTAACCACTTTATTTCTTTTATTGCCTTAGTTTCGATGATCGGTCTAACTTTGGGTGTTGCCGTCCTCATTACCGTACTTTCGGTGATGAATGGTTTTGATCGCGAATTAAAAAATCGTGTCTTGGGCATGATACCTCAAGCCACTGTTTCATCAACACAAATTTTAACAAATTGGCCAGAACTTGCAACGAAAGTTGAGCAACATAAGCATGTTGTTGGTGCTGCACCATTCACGCAATTGCAAGGCATGTTGACCGCACAAGGGCAAGTGTCGGGCATTATGGTCACGGGAATTGAACCCGAATACGAAAAGAAAGTATCCATCATTCAAAACCACATGGTTGCAGGCAGTATCGATAATCTGCAAAAGGGTGAGTTCGGTATTGTTTTGGGCAAACAAATGACCGATGCCTTGGGTTTGGGTTTAAACGACAGCATTACCTTGGTTTTACCTGAAGCGACGCCATCACCTGCAGGCGTTGTACCGCGTTTTAAACGCTTCAAAGTGGTCGGTATTTTTAGTATTGGTGCAGAAGTCGATTCGATGATGGGATATATCGCCCTGAATGATGCTTCGACTTTACTGCGTTTACCCGATGGTGCGCAAGGTGTACGCTTAAAACTGGATGATATTTTTGCTGCACCACAAGTATCTCGAGATATTGTGCAAGAGCTACCTGCCAACTTTTACGCTTCGGACTGGACTTATACTCACGGTAACTTGTTTAGCGCCATTCAAATGGAAAAGGCGATGGTGAGCCTATTGTTATTCCTAATTGTTTTGGTGGCTGCATTTAATATCGTGTCTTCTTTGGTGATGGTTGTGACCGATAAAAAATCGGATATTGCGATTTTAAGAACTTTGGGTGCATCACCAAGCACGATTACCAAAATTTTTATGGTGCAAGGTACGGTCATTGGGGTTATTGGTACGGTTTCAGGTGCAATCTTGGGGATTATTTTCGCGTCCAGTATCAGTGGCTTTATTGCATGGTTGAATAATGTATTAGGGCTAAACTTATTTGATGCCTACTTTATCAACTACTTACCTTCATATTTAAGATGGCAAGATGTGGTGGTGATTGTGAGCTTGTCATTAATTTTAAGTTTCTTGGCGACGATTTACCCTGCATTACGTGCCGCGAAAATTCAACCAGCAGAGGCATTGCGTTATGAGTAAGATTGTTCTGGAAGCCAAGCAAGTTTCTAAACACTTTACCGATGGCAAAACCACTGTTGAAGTGATTCGTGGTCTAGATTTACAAGTTCAGCAAGGGCAGTTTGTGTCGATTGTCGGAGCGAGTGGTTCGGGCAAAAGTACCTTATTGCATGTGTTGGGTGGTTTAGACCGTCCAAGCACAGGCGAAGTATTTTTACATGGGCAGCGTTTTGACAATTTAGGCGAAGCTGAACGCGGCTATTTGCGTAATCGATACCTCGGTTTTGTTTATCAGTTTCACCATTTATTGCCTGAGTTTAGTGCGCTTGAAAATGTGGCAATGCCGTTAATGTTACGTGCAGGCACAAATTACAAAGAGGTGAAGGCACAGGCAGACTATCTGCTTGAGCGAGTCGGTTTATCGCATCGTTTAACCCACAAACCGGGTGAGCTTTCTGGAGGGGAGCGTCAGCGTGTTGCGTTGGCACGTGCATTAGTAACAAAACCCGCACTCATGCTTGCCGATGAACCCACTGGAAATTTAGACCGCAAAACTGCAGTTAAAATTTTTGAATTGCTGCGTGAATTACGCAGAGAGTTTAATATGGCGATGCTGATTGTGACCCATGATGAGGAGCTGGCAAAATCTGCCGATACAATTTTGCACATGCAAGATGGTATTTGGGTAGATACTTAAGAGCAGCATAGCTGGTAAACGCATTCAAAAGTGACAGCGTTTACAATAAATTGCTTGAATAAGATTGTTTTGTTGAAGCCCACTTCGGTGGGCTTTATGATGCATGTTAATAAAAATAATAAGTCTAATATTTATGCTGCAATTGATGGGATTGACTTGGGTGATCGGGATCGCCTGTGTCGGAATACGTTCTTCTTCTTTTCCAATACATCTTCTGACTGCCATGCCCAGTGCAATGGTTTTACTGATTCTATGCTGTGTCATCGCGCAGTATTTGTTGCAAGCTCGCTTATCTTCAATTTATTGGAAATGTTTGAATGTTGGTGTAGCAGGGGTTTTGAGTTTTGTTCTCGGCTTGATTTATGCCGATACTCAGATGCAGCAGCGTTTACAATGGCGCGAGCTAAATTCTGAATTTACCGAAGTTGTAGTTTATGTCAGAGAGTTAAATCAACTGAATGACAACGGCATTTCACAAAAGATCGAGGTGTTAAGCCGACATCCTCAAACAGTGACCTGGTTAGCGACTTTAGCTCAGACCCAAGTATATCATGGGCAAAATTTAGAACTTGGACACTATTACAAATTAAGTGGAAAAATTCGCCCTGCACATAGTTATGCCACAGCAGGGGCATTTGATGTAGAGCGATGGTATTTACAACAAAATATCATGAGTGGTTTTCGGGTGGAGCAGGTTCAACTCATTCCGTCAGAACAAATTTATGCCATGGGCTTTACACAACATTGGCGTGCACAACAAACGTTATGGGCAAAATTTCGTTTATGGATTGAACAGCAGCGTTATCAAATTCGTTTGTTTATTCAGCAGCAACCTTTGCAGCATCAAGGTCTCATCCTTGCACTTCTTACAGGAGATAAAAGCTTATTAGATTCAGAAACCGAAGCACAGTTTCAGCGTTTTGGAATTAGTCACTTATTGGCAATTTCAGGACCGCATGTGCTGATTTTTGCATGCATGCTATGTTGGGCGTTGCATCAGCTTATTCGGTGTTATCGTCCGCATTGGTATTTGTGGATGCCTAAACAATATTTGCTCATGTTGCCATTTTTAAGTTGTGTATTGCTGTATACCGCCTTTGTTGGTTTTGAAATTCCTGCCTTAAGAACCTTGCTCATGTGCAGTCTCGTTACAGCGATGTTGGTGATGAAGCAGAAGCTTCAAGGTTTTGCCTTACTTATTTATAGTGCTGCATTATTGCTATGGTTTGATCCTTTAAGTGTGCTGTCTGCTGCTTTTTGGTTGTCATACGGGGCGTGTTTTATTCTGCTACGTATTTATCAAAGCCTGAGTGAGCAACCTCGTATAGGCCTGAATCGTTGGCAGCAACTAAAACATGCCAGCAAAATTTTAATTGAATCACAATGGAAAATTTTTATTGCCTTATTTCCTTTGGTGATTGTGTTTTTTAAACAAGTGGCGTGGATTGCACCGCTTATTAATATCATCGCAATTCCATTGATTGGTATGCTGATCGTGCCTTTAGATATTTTGGCAGGAATTTGCTTTTTTATTTTTGAACCCTTGGCGTCAATACTGTTTCAATTGAATGATCTAGCTGTGGCTTTATTCGGCTTGATTTTTCGGGAGATGGAAACTGTTTTTGCACCACGGCTACATACTTTGTCGATGTCTGCAACGGTGTATGTTTGTCTTTGTTTAGGCTTATTTCTGCTATTTTTACCACAATCGGTATTGCCTAAAACTTGGGCAATCTTATGTTTTGTTCCACTGATTATAGTCGATAGCCAACGACAACCATTTGAATTAACAGTACTCGATGTGGGGCAGGGACAAGCTTTATTTTTACGTTCAGGTCATTACAACATGATGATTGATGTGGGCGGTTCTTATGATGAAAGTAAGTTTAGTATTGGACAGCAAATTTTACGTCCATTTTTAGCGGTGCATGGTATTAAACAACTGGACTTGGTGGTTTTAAGTCATTTAGACCAAGACCATAGTGGTGCATTTCCTCATTTGCAAAATGAAGTCAATATTCAGCATGTCTTTGCCAATCAGACCGTAGATGTGGCAGTAAATAGCAAGTTTAATTTGTGTCAGCAAGGGCAACAGTGGTCTTTACCACATCAGGTACAGATACAAGTTTTATCTCCTAAACCGAGTCAATTACCCTATGCCGCACAGCAACAAAATGAGTTGTCATGTGTGTTGTATATTTCAGTGCCATCCGCACAGCCATATCAGCATTTTTTAGTGATGGGCGATGCAGGTTGGGCAACTGAATATCAATTATTGCAGGAATATCCTGATTTAAAAGTAGATGTGTTAATTTTGGGTCATCATGGGAGTAAGCACAGTTCTGCCTATGATTTTTTAGCACATTTTAAACCCAAATTGGCCGTGGCATCTGCAGGTTTTGATAATCGTTATGGACATCCTAGTTCTTTAGTTCAGCAACGCTTGGCTGCGCTCAATATTCCGTTCATGAACACCATACAACAGGGCAGCGTACGTTTTTCTGTAGATGCACAACAGCGTATGCTTATACAGCCGTATCGGCAGCAGAAATTGTGGTTGCAGCGTTAGTTTGGTTCTGTGTCTGGGCACGTACAGCCTGCACATCTGCCAAGGCTTCTTGCACAGGTTTATGATAGACCCCGCGTAAATCTGGATGGGCTTTATAGCGTTTATAACTCCAGTGATAATGTGTAGGATAACGACGGATCAAATCTTCAATTGCACGGTGAATAATAGCTGTCCCTGCATTGGCATCACACTGATAAATGTGCTCATCTATCGCTTCGATATACATATCAAAGCCTTGATCTGCATTTCTTAACGCATATAAGAACAAGGCCTTTGCTTTGGTTTTCTGAATCAGTTTGGCGCTTAAATTACTCGATTCCAACGGAATACCAAAAAAAGGAATCATCTCACCACCTATATTTGGGGTATGGTCTGGCAAAATGACAGTGGTTCCGCCTTGTTTGAGTGCTTTAAAAATTTGACGTACCCCAGATTCATCTGTTGGGACTAAATGTGCCTGTTCACGGCTACGTGCTTGGCGCACAAAATCATCTGCCGCAGGATTTTTGACAGGTTTATACATGATGGTCATTTGCGTATATTGAGCGATCCACGCATTCATAATTTCCCAAGTGCCAAAATGCGGCACAATTAAGACCAAACCCTTTTGTGCAGCCAGTGCATCTTGTAATAGTTCTAAACCATGTACCTGATGGATTCTTTGAATATTTTTTTGATTGCTTGATCCCCAAATATGAAAAAACTCAAAATAAGAGGTCAGTTCGTTACGAATTGCTTGCTGGGTAATCTGTTCGCGTTGTTGTGAGTTCAGCTCAGGAAGCGCAATTTGTAGATTGAGTTGAATGGTTTGAGAGGTTTTACTCAAACGCAGTGTATTGACCAAAAAAGCCAAAGATTTTGCAAAAAAACGCGCAACTGTTAAAGGTTGTCGACTGACAAAATCAAGCAGGCGCGATAAAGCCATTGTCGGTGCAGGTTCGGTCATAACGACAGCATCAATTGATAGAAAGGATAAAGATGTAAAATATTATAGGAGAAAATACAGGCTTTAGACAGTTTTTGCCAATTCCGCGTATATAATGGAGCAAATTTACTATTTTTTGGATTGTTTCATGTCCGATTGGCCACCAAAACCACAAAATGAATCACAACAAATATCTCCACAAGCACAGCAGCCAACAGGCAATGAGTGGAAACTATTAGAAAAAGCTGTTTTGGCTTCAGTTGAAGAACAACGTCGTGCACGTCGTTGGGGAATTTTCTTTAAGTTTTTAACTTTTGCTTATGTCTTTTTACTGTTGGTGATTATGGGGAAAGGGTGCAGTACCACGACCACGAATCCATCGGCAGCGAGTCCACATATCGCGGTGGTGGATATTGTTGGCACAATTGCATCTGACAAGCAAAGTGTGAACAGCAATGACACCATCAAGTCACTGAAAAAAGCCTATGAAAACAGCAACAGTCAGGCGGTGGTGCTAAATATTAATTCTCCGGGTGGTTCACCTGTGCAGTCCGATGAAATCTGGCAAGAAATTCAATATCTGAAAAAACAGCATCAAGGGAAAAAACTCTATGCCGTGATTGGTGATACTGGCGCTTCAGGTGCGTATTACATTGCTTCCGCTGCAGATGAAATTATTGTCAATCCATCAAGTTTGGTGGGTTCGATTGGTGTAATTATGCCAAATTATGGGCTGAGCGGTTTAATGCAAAAAATGGGTGTGGAAGATCGTACTATGACCTCAGGTGAAAATAAAGCCTTATTGTCGATGACACAACCTGTTGATCCTGAACAGAAAAAACATGTGCAAGCCGTATTAGATAATGTGCATGGCCACTTTATTCAAGCAGTGAAAGATGGACGCGGCGCGAAACTGAAATCACAAGATCCTGCGATTTTCTCAGGTCTGTTCTGGACAGGTGAGCAAGCCGTGACTTTAGGCATTGCCGATAAGATTGGCAGTTTAAATAGCCTGAAGCGTGATTTAAACCTAGATAAAACAGTGAACTATACCATTGAACACAGTCCTTTAGACTCTGTGTTGGGTCGTATGGGTGCAGCAGTGGGAGAGGGCTTTGCCACTTCTTTATCTCAACATATTCAGACTGAGCAAAACGCGAAATTACAATGAAACCACTGATTCATTTTGCGCATGCCAATGGCGTGCCATCGAAGGTTTATCAAAAACTGTTTGATTTACTTAAAGATGATTACGATGTGATTTACGTCCCTTTGTTGGGGCCAGATAAGCGTTATCCGATTGATAATCATTGGCAAAGCTTAACCCAACAAGTGATTGACAGTGTTGTACGTCAAGCTCAGGGACGTAAAGTGATTGCGTTGGGGCATTCTTTAGGTGCAGTGTTGTCGTTTCAAGCCTCTTTACAACGCCCTGAATTATTTGAACAAGTGATCATGCTTGATCCACCTTTAATTATGGGTAAAGCATCGGTGTTTTTACATTTTGCCAAAATGTTTAAGCTTAAAGCAGTAGATCAACTGTCGCCTGCATCTTTGTCTTTGCGCCGTCGTGATCATTGGGAAAGTCGTGAGCAAGCAGCAGACTTATTGCGTCCGAAAGGTTTTTATCAAGATTTTGATGCCGACTGTTTTCAGGCTTATATCGAGCATGCTTTGACTGATGACCATGTACGAGGCGGGGTACAATTGACCATTCCAAAAATGGACGAGGTCAATATTTTTAGAACCAATCCATCACTGTGGTGGTTACCGCAAGCAAAACTGCAAGTGCCGACAGAATTGGTGATTGCAAAAAAAGGGCCGTTCTTAAAAGCAGGTTTCCCACAAATTACCGCCAAGAAATTCAACATTGCTTATCAGGTGGTTGAAGGTGGACATATGTTCCCTTTAGAAAAACCTGAAGCGACGGTGCAGTTGATTAAAGATTTGATTCAAGCACAGCAGAGTAAAGCTGCTTCTGTTTAATTCAGTCTGAACCAAATACGAACCATAAAAAACGCCTGATCAACAGGCGTTTTTTCGTATATATCAAAAGCTACATACTTAAAGAATATTTAAAAATTGCAAAACTGCACAGGTTGTTGTAACAGTTGTTGGCGATACATCACACCTTGCACAGTGTGCTGAATGGTTCCGTTACAAATCCATTCAACCACTTGCGGATAAATCAAATGCTCCAACACATGCACACGGTTCGCCAAGCTTTCGGCATCATCGTGGATGTTTACTTGCAACACACCTTGTGCCAGTGCTTGACCTGCATCTAATTCAGCAGTGACATAATGCACGGTACAACCATGTAAAGTATCGCCTGTATTGAGTACACGTTGATGGGTGTGCATGCCTTTATAATGCGGCAAGAGTGAAGGATGAATGTTGAGCATTTTACCTTCCCAAGCATGCACAAATTTGGCACTTAAAATACGCATAAAGCCTGCGAGAACAACCAAATCAACATCCCAATCAAGTAATTGTTGATGCATGACATCATCAAATAATTCACGACTCGGATATTGTTTGTGCTCAATCACTGCAGTTTGAATCCCTGCTTGTTGAGCGCGTTGTAAAGCATAAGCATCAGGCTTATTGGAAATAACCCCAACAATTTGCCCTGAAAGATTGGCATCTATCAGGGCTTGTAAGTTACTTCCGCTGCCTGAAACGAGGACAGCTATTTTGATCATCTGAGTCAAATCACGCAAAAATTACGCGAATTTTTTCATCTGCGCCTTCAACGGATTCGGCGTTGTCTTGAATACGACCCATCACCCAAGCTTTTTCGCCAAGGCTGTTGAGAAGCTCAACTGTTTTGTCTGCATCGTTGGCATCTACAACAACAACCATACCTACACCACAGTTAAAGGTGCGATACATTTCAAACTGTTCTACACCGCCTTCACGTTGTAACAATTTGAACAGTTCTGGCCATTCCCAAGATGATTCGTCAATCACTGCTTGCGCACCATTTGGCAATACACGTGGTAAGTTACCTGGTAAACCGCCACCCGTAATGTGCGCCATAGCATGCACATCAACTTGTTTGCACAGTTCAAGCATTGATTTGACATAAATGCGTGTTGGTTCCATGGCAACGTCAGCCAGTGGACGACCATCAACCAGTTGAGTTAAATCAACATTTTTTACGTCTAAAATTTTACGAAGTAAAGAGTAACCGTTTGAGTGTGCACCTGAAGAAGCGACACCAATCAGAACGTCACCAGCTTTTACTTTAGAGCCATCAATAATTTTGCTTTGCTCAACCACGCCCACACAGAAGCCTGCAAGATCGTAATCTTCACCTTCATACATGCCTGGCATTTCTGCTGTTTCACCACCTACAAGCGCACAGCCTGCAAGCTCACAGCCTTTACCAATACCTGTCACAACATTGGCAGCAACGTCTACATTTAAGTGACCTGTTGCATAGTAGTCGAGGAAAAATAAAGGTTCAGCACCACATACCAACAAATCGTTTACACACATTGCGACTAAGTCTTGACCAATGGTGTCGTGGCGATTTAGGTTCAACGCTAAACGTAATTTAGTCCCTACACCATCTGTGCCAGATACGAGGACAGGTTCTTCATAACCTTTAGGAATTTTACAAAGTGCGCCAAAGCCACCTAATCCACCCATCACTTCAGGACGAGTAGTACGCTTAGCGACAGATTTGATACGATCGACTAACGCGTCGCCCGCTTCAATATCGACACCAGCATCTTTATAGCTTAAACCAGTGGTAGGGTTAGAAGTTGAGTTGCTCATAATGAAGTCTCCGCATTCGCGGGGCCGATTATACCTGAATATACGAAACTCTTATGTTATTTATGCGCCAAAATGCTATCTTTATTCAAATATTTTAGCTTCTATAACGAATAAACTGAAAAAAGGCGAATTTCTATGGTCGATCGTACCTTGCGTCGCATTTTTATCCTGTCTGGGATAGTTCTGCTCCTTTGGGTGCTGTACTTATTAAAACCGGTTGTCATTCCTTTTGTGGTCGCATTTTTCATGGCCTATTTATTTAGCCCATTGGTGGAAAATTTATGCAAAGTCGGTTTGCCGCGCTGGTTGTCAATCAGTATTGTATTTATTGGAATTGGTATCGCGCTGACGCTTGCTGTTTGGTACATCATTCCATTGGTTTGGAAACAGTTGATTATTGCGCGTGACAGTATTCCTGTAGGTATTAACTGGATCAATTCGACCTTCTTGCCGTGGGTATCATCCACTTTCAATATTGAAGAAATGGAAATTGATACCTCGCACATGAGCAGCATCGTCATGGATTATGTGCAAACCAATTATAGCGCCGATAGTATTCAAGCCATGTTATTGCGTGTCGCACAGTCTGGTCTGAATTTTATTCAAATTGGCGGCACCGTGGTGCTGATTCCAATTATTGCTTTCTATTTCCTACTCGACTGGCAGCGTATGCTCGACAGCCTGCGTCGCTTAATTCCGCGTCCTTATGAGCAAAGCACTTTGGCTGTGGTACAAGAATGTCACAGTGTTCTAGGTGCTTTCGTTAAAGGTCAGTTTTTGGTGATGATCTTGTTGGGCGTCGTTTATGCGACTGGATTGCAACTGATTGGTTTAGAAGTCGGCTTGATTATTGGGATGGTTGCGGGACTTGCTAGTATTATTCCGTATTTAGGTTTCGCTGTAGGGATTGTTGCAGCCATTATTGCCACTTTCCTACAATTTGGCATTGACTGGATGCAATTGGTTTTAGTCCTTGTGGTCTTTATGATTGGACAGGCGGTGGAAGGCTATATTCTACAACCGTTTTTATTGGGTGATAAAATCGGACTTTCGCCAGTCGCGGTGGTGTTTGCTGTTTTAGCAGGTGCACAACTGGCTGGATTCATGGGGATGTTGATTGCTTTACCTGTAGCAGCGGTGATTGTGGTTTTACTGCGTCATTTACGTGATTTTTACGAAAAAAGTTATTTGTATGGGCAGCCTGTGGTGGTGTCTGAAGATGGTGCATCGGGTGACATTAGCATTGATACAGCACAAGTTCATATTGATATTGAGCTTGATCCTCAGTCAGCAAATTCACTGCAACAGACTGAAAAATCAAGTAAGATAAAGCCCTCAGATCAGCAAAACTCCTAGGTGATTACAATTCTATGCGTCAACTGCAGTTAGATATCGAGCCTCAATTAGATGCACGGATCAGTGATTTTTCTGGTCCGGGTTGGGGGCATGTGATTGATGCAGTTCGACAGCTTCATGCAGGATTGGTCAATCGCTTTTATGTCTATGGTGGTGCGGGCACAGGCAAAAGTCATTTATTGTCTGCAATTTGCGATTCCTATTTAGAAATTGGCAAATCAGCTATTAAAGTATCCTTACTTGAATTATTGGATGCCCCAACAGAAGCAATTACCTCTTTAGACCGTTATGATTTGGTTGCTTTAGACGATATTGAAGCGATTAGTGGTGTACCACATTGGCAACGTGCGGTGTTTCACTTAATCAATTACAGCAATGAGGTTGGTGGTCAGTTGGTGTTTTCATCACGTTTTGCACCGATTGAATTAAAGCTTGAATTGCCCGATTTGCAATCACGTTTGACGCAGGCAGTGAGTGTTAAAGTGCCTTCAGGCAGTTTGTATGCAGACCGACAAGCTTTAGTGAGTTCCGTGTTAGAGCGTCGCGGGATTATCATCGACCCACAAATTATTGATTACTTATTGTTACATGGCCCACAGCAGACCTCGATTTTGCTGCAAAGCCTTGAACAGTTGGTGCAATTACTTAAAGGAGAGAAAACGAAATTAAGTGGCGCAAACCTGCGTCAGATTTATGCTTTAATTGACGAATATCGGTAAAAATTAAAATTACTTGAGAATTTGCGCAAGCTATGCCAAATTATTCGGAAAATAATTCGAAGTTGCAGGGAATTTGCAACTAAAGAAGAAAAAAAACAAAGAAAATTACAAGGAGTACGCTTATGCTCAAGCAGAGCATCGGCATTGGTATGCTGTTTATCGCAGGTCATGCATATAGTAGTAATATCATTGTCACCACCACTGCTGACACCAAAGCAGATGATCAACAATGTTCTTTGCGTGAAGCCATTGAGTATATTAATTTAGGCATGCCTGAAGAAGGCTATTTGGGCTGTGGCGGCAAAAATGCCTCAAGTGTGATTTTATTAGAAAAGAAAGCCGTCTATCAAATTGATACTCAACTTAAAATTACAGAAAACCTTGAAATTAAAACCACCTATGACAGTAGTCTGAATGATAAAACTGCCCCAGGTTTGAATAATGCCACGATTCAGATGCGCGGCAATGAGCGAATTTTCCACATTGAAGATAGCAAGGATCGTTTCTTAAAAGTTTCTTTAAAAGAATTAACTTTACAGGGCTGCGGTGAGGAACGCTGTCGTCAGCAACAAGGTGGTCTGATTTATAATAATGAACATTTAATTTTAGACTATGTGAAACTGAGTCAGGGTGTAGCCAATCAAGGTGGGGCAATTTATAACCTCGCACAAATGACTGACGAGAAGATCCCTGCAGGTTTTATTGAGATCAAAAATAGCTTGCTTGAAGCTAACCAAGCGCAGGAAGGTGGCGTCATTTATACGCAATTCCCACGCTTTGTGATTACAACTTCAGTATTTAAAGGCAACAAAACCATATCAGTTGCTTCAGCCAATCTCTATTCTGCAGCAAGTTTGGCAGATGAAGAAATCAAAGCCTTTCCTAGTATGGGGAATATGATCGTGAGCAGTACTTTTACTGCAAATGAAGGCTATGTCATGAATGTGCTGGATGATATTGGTGTCAATAGCATTAGCTTGATTGGTAACAGCCGTGGTGTGTATCTCAACGCACCTTTGGGTAAAGCCTATATTGCCAATAGTGTGATTTTGGGTAATCCACATCCTGTCAGTGTCAATACTGCAGCAAACTGTGTGCAAGCAGGTTCAGATGCAACAAGATTGCAAAATAATTTAGTCGGCGCAGGCTGTGGAGCAGGCGATAGCAACTATCCAAATACGCTATGGACTGCAAATTCGGTGCTTGCAGGTAATCTGCTTGAAGGTGCATGCCAAACCCTCAGTCAAGATAAAACGGCACTCTTTTGTCCATATCAAGTTCCTGAAAACTCATTCTTGGGCTTTATGCGCCCACGCGTATTGCTCAGTTATAACAGCCTGAAAGATTCTGTGGTGTTGAATCAGGGGCAATTACAACTGGGAGATAATACGGTAGTCGGTTGTGCTGCTTCAGATCAGCGCGGTAAAAACCGTCAGTCAGATATTACCTTATGTGACCGTGGTGCAATAGAGGTGATGGTTCCTGAAACTATGGGGCTTATAGGTCAAGATATTTTGGCGGGTCAAATTGCTAAAATGTCGGTGAGTGATTTGTTGGGTGATAGTGATTTGGTGCCTAAAGAATTTTGTGATCAAGTCTATCCAAACAATCCGACAGGCCAAGCATGGCAAGCAGGTTGTGTGCAAATTGAGCAACTCGATACACGTTCTAAAGGAAAATTGACCGTAGATGAGTTGGGGAATTTGGTATATACCCCAGATTCTGCTTGGCATGGTGCAGATGTCTTTAAAATTAAATTAGTTACCAGCACCACACGCTTTAACAGCACAACACCTTATATGGAAGTGAAAGTCCAAGTTATTCAAGAACATGAAAATCGTATGGAAAGCGATAAAATAAAAGTTTCTGGTGGTGCATGGGGCGCTTACGGATTAATGACTTTATTGGGTTTGTTGGGTTTACGCCGTAGAAAAGCATAAAGGATGAATATGAAAAATAATAAAAAAACACTATTAGGGATAATGGTGCTGTCTGCTATGTCGCTTATGGCAGCAGATAATCGTGTGATTCAGGTCACGACCTTTGAAGATCAAAATGGTGAAGACTTAAGCAAATGTTCATTACGTGAAGCGTTAGTTGCGGCCAAGCAGAATATTGCGTTCGGTGGATGTAGCGCAGGCAATACCAACCGTGGTGCAACCGATATGATTCAGTTGCAGGCTGGGGAATATATCTTAAACTCAGAATTACGCCCGCAATCTATGGTGCGTATTTATGGGGCGACAGCGGTCGACTATAACCAAGTAGATCCAATTACACATCGTTATCCTTCAATTGCACCGTTAAAAACCACTATTAATGCACATGGCAATAGCCGCATTATCAATACTTCAGATACCCAAGCCAGCGTGGCGCTATACGATGTCATTCTAAAAAATGGGAATGCCCATGGTGGTGCTAATGCAAACCCTGCAGATGCAGGCAAGGGTGGTGCATTATTTGTGGCAGGCCCATTAGCTGCGAACAATGTCGAAATTCAAAATTCGCATGCAGAACAAGGTGGTGCAATTTACGTTGTTGCTCATCAAGCGGAGCGTCAAGTCAATTTAGAAAATGCTTATATCCATGCGAACCAAGCCAAAGTAGGTAGTGTGTTGGCAATGGATTGTAGTGCCAACTTGGTCAATACACGCTCTATGGTGAAAATTGACCGCAGCAGTATTGTGAAAAATGGTGCTGCAAATAGTCTTAGTACTTTTGATCTTTGCGGCCAACCAGATCTTGCGTTGACTGCCAGTACGATTGCACAAAACCAAGCTGATACCAGCAAAGGTCATATCTTTAACTTAAGTAATGCAGAAAATCATCCGCTTAGCACTTTGTCACAGGTGTATTTGCAAAGTAATACCATTGTTGAAAATAAAGCATTGAGTACTTTGTTTTATGACAATTATCCACGTATTGTCCTCTCTTTTAATATGTTGGCCTTTAACCAAGGTAAATCTTGTCGTTATGCATTCCCTGCGAGCTTAGAGCAGGCGCGCAACATCAACACAATTCGCAATGCCTTATTCGCAATGGGATCAGCGACAGAGCAAGGCGAGTGTGATTTGCCTGAAACAGCAAATAGTTCTTATGATGGTGCTAAAAATTTGGATTTGACAGGGCTTAGCTTTGATCAAGTATTGCAGCCCTTGCAAGAACCATCTGCTTATAATTTATTCCTGCCGTTGTATTATCCAAAACTTGGTTCAGACCCTGCGAAAGATTTGATTGATGTAAACAGCATGGGGTGTAGTGATTATGAACAACGTGGTTTAGCGCGGGTGAGTAATGCAACTTTAACTTTAAATCCTGATGCAAAAAATACCTGTGAAATTGGCTCTGTAGAAGTGATGCGCTTAAATGCAGCCGATATTCAAAGCTTGCGTAATGTCTCTTATGAAAGTTTATTTGCCAATTATCAGCAACAAATTGACCGTATTCAGTCTGCGATAGATCAAAGTAAAGATGCTGCATCTTCGGTCGTTTCTCAATCGCGTACTGATTTGAAAACGATGCAGGATTTGTTGGCGAATACCAAAGCTAAGCAGCAATATCGTGCCATTTATGTTGATCCATTTGCGATGGCATTAAAGCAAGATGAACCAACTGCAGATGGGAAATTTGTTCAGTTAAGACAGCTTAATTCTGACAACTT
This sequence comes from Acinetobacter sp. YT-02, assembly GCF_002412355.1. Taxonomy (NCBI): domain Bacteria; kingdom Pseudomonadati; phylum Pseudomonadota; class Gammaproteobacteria; order Moraxellales; family Moraxellaceae; genus Acinetobacter; species Acinetobacter sp. YT-02. The sequence goes on along the minus strand of NZ_NOZT01000003.1, from coordinate 148,543 downwards.
TAGCATTAGCACTGAAGTATTGGGGATTGGTGCAATTTCGGGTTCAGGTACCACATTTAGTACCGATAAATTGACCCAAGATCCACTATTCAAATGTGAATGGGATGCACAGTTGCAACGGATTGTGATGTATCGACTGAATGATAAAGTCACAGAAGCAACCGATTCAGCGTATTGTAAATACACCATTACCTCAAAATTGGACAGTAATTTGCATTCTTCGGGCTTACTTGAAGGTAAATTTAGCAATATTGCCCCAATTGCAAAAGATGATCGTGTACGACTTGAATATGGTACAGACCTCAAAGTGAGTTTTAATCCATTGCTGAATGATAGCGATGCAGGCGATGGTTCTATCAGCACTTTGAAAGAAAATACCAATAAGCCTGCATTCTATAAAGATAGTACAGGACAAGAACTGGCAATTCGTTTTACACAAGTACCTTCAGGTGTGGTACTTACGGCAGATCGTCAAGCACCTTGTCCTGGGGATTATGCACGTGAAATTTGTTATGGTGGCAATATTCAGGTTCAAGTACGAAATAGCTTTAGCCCATTTGATTATGAGCTGAAATACACGATTTTCGATCATGAACTGGAATTATCGCCTGAAGCGACCATTACTTTAGAAAATACAGCGAAAAATACCAATTATGAAGCCAGTGGTGGTGGCGGGGGAAGCTTAGGTTTCTGGGGTATGTTTGGTTTAATCGGATTGGCGTTCTATCGTCAACGTCCAAGAAAATCGTAATCTACCGACTCTTTATTGCAAAAGCCTCATCTGTTTTACACGATGAGGCTTTTGTTATTGGTGACTTCAAGTACTTTCTATTATCCATGAACAGATAAAATTAGTGACTCATTGCAGGCTGCTGATATTTAAGAATGTATTCCTGACGAATTAAAGGTCGTTGTTCAGGTGTTGCTTGTTGCAAGCGTTGTCCTAATTCACGACGTTCTTGCGTGCTCATTTTTTGCCAAGTTTCACGCATTTTTTGTTTTTCGCTATCAGGCAGTTGAGTAAACCAATCCATCCGCTGCTGTAAAGCTACGCTTTTTTCTGCAGGAATTTCTTTTAAGTTTTGATAGCGCTTAATTAAGGCCAATTGTTCTTCTTCAGAAAGAGTTTCCCAGGTTTCTGAAATTTGCGTATCTGCATCTTTGGAAAAAATCCAAAAACGCTCAAACCCTGCAAAACTGGTTTGTAAAAAACTGAGCGCACAACACGCAATCACAATTCGTTTAGCTGCCATGTGGAACTTTGTCCTCACCCAACACCATTAACATTTCTAAATCTTCCACCATTTGTGGAGAAAGTTTAGGAACAGATACAGCTTGATTCTGCGGCTGTGTGGTCATTTCCATTGAATTTGGCAAGACCACAAAACCTGCAATTGCCGCAGCCAATGCAAAACCTGACATTTTCCAAAGCCCATAGCGCGATGTTTTCTTGTCTTGAATATTGTCCAAGACATGATTCATGACCGCGGCTTTGTCTTGATGGTGGCGAGCCAATCCATCAAGTTTAGATGTCACTTGTTTTAAGAAATCATCTTGTTTCATTCTGATGATCCTCCCAGATACGGATTCATATGTGCCAAACTGTTGCGTAAAGCTTGAATAGCACGGTGATAATGCGTTTTTACACTGCCTTCAGTGCAGTTCATAATTTGTGCGGTGGTTTGCGTATCAAAACCTTCCCAAGCACGTAACATAAAAGCTTGTTGTTGCCGCACAGGAAGCCCCGCAATTGCTGCCTGAATTTCTTCTACAGTCACAGCTTGATCTAAAAACTCTGCAGGATTGAGTGCTTGCTCATCGACAATATCAAGTTGTTCAACATCGTCATCATCTAAACTGATTTTTTTGAACCATGAAAACGGTTGAGCGCGGCGAGCTTCTTTACGACGCCAATCTTGTAATTTGTTATTTAAAATGGTGTAAAACAGGGGATACCATTCCTCTGTGGCTTTGTCAGCATAAGATTTATGCAAGGAAATAAAGGCTTCTTGCACCAAATCCATAGCAATGCCGTGCTGTCCTTGCGTTGCACTTTCCATCATCACTAAGGCACGCCCCGTTACGTCTTGCATGAAATTCTTCAGACGTTGCTCAGCCGTACTCTTAAGAGCACTCAAATTTTCCGAGTGTGACGACTTCGGGTTTAAATCCATAGAGATGGAAAATCCTGTCATTGGATACCCACCATTATTTTTAACATCATATTTTTATAACGCTAAAAACAATGGTTTGGTTGACATTGCAAGTTATTATTTTCAGTCTAATCTATTTTTTTTGCAGGGCTAGTCTTTTTAAAATAAATTAACCATTTACAGACGTTGGCGTACCATTTCAAAGAAACAGATTGAGCCTGCAATTGCCACATTCAAAGATTCCTGTCCACCTGGTTGTGGAATACTTACCGCTTCTGCATGCTGTAAGGCATAATCGGACACACCTTGACCTTCATTGCCTAGAATCCAGACGCAAGCCTTACGCAGATTTTTGGAATAGAGACTTTCTGCATGGTGTGAACTGGTCACATATACAGGAATCTGAAATTGTGCTAAGACATCTTCGAGTTCAATATTTTCAAAGGTATGCAAGCTAAAGTGTGCGCCCATGCCTGCACGTAACACCCGTGGCGACCAAAGTGAGGCAGAACCTTTGGTACAAATAATTTGTTCAATACCTGCTGCTGCTGCAGAGCGCAATAAGGTGCCGACATTACCCGGATCTTGCACATTTTCTAAAATCAGTGTGTCTGCTTTAAAGTCTAAAGCTTGGCTTGAACTTGGCACGTCGACAATGGCTAAACAGGCAAGGGAAGTGCCTAAAGTGCTTAAATCTTTATATAAAGATTCGCCAATGACAAAGACCACGCCTGTGTATTTAGCCAAAATACGCTCATAGTCAGGATGGCTTAGTGCATGTTCGGTGGTAAAAATCGAATTGATTTTTTTATTTTCATGTAACCACGCCAGACACAAATGTGTACCTTCAAGTACCGTTTGTCCCTGTTTTTTGCGATAGTTATTTTGTTCAATTAAACCACGTAAGTGTTTAATTTTCGGGTTATCTTTTGATTCTAAAAAAATCGTAGGCATGCGATAAAATCCACAGCAGTCAGCGAATGGCCGACTGCTGTTGTTAAAAATTATTGATGGTAGCTGCTGACCAAATCGACTTCATTTTTTGAGCCAATGATGACAGGCACACGTTGATGTAGGTCTGTGGGTTGGATGTCTAAAATACGCACACGACCTGTGGTTGCCGCACCGCCTGCTTGTTCCATGAGCATACTCATTGGATTGGCTTCATACATTAAACGTAAACGACCTGCTTTTTTCGGGTCTTTTAAGTCGTATGGATACATGAAAACCCCGCTACGGCAAAGGATACGGTGAATATCGCCCACCATACATGCAACCCAACGCATGTTAAAGTCTTTTTCGCGTGGCCCAGTTTTACCAGCCAAAAGTTCATCAATATAGCGTTTTACAGGTGCTTCCCAATGGCGTTGGTTTGAAGCATTGATCGCGTATTCTTTTGTATCGGCAGCAACTTGAATGTTGTCTGCAGTCACCAAGAACTCTTGGCTTTCTGGGTCAAAGGTAAAGAATACCACGCCTGCACCAACAGTGAGCGCCATCATGGTAGATGGGCCATACAGGACATAACCTGCAGCAACTTGTTGTGTACCTGCTTGCATAAAGTCTGCAGCTTGGGTCACGGCATGTTTTGCAGGTAAAATTGAGAAAATGGTACCCACACACATATTGATGTCGATGTTGCTTGAACCATCCAGTGGGTCAAATAACACTAAATATTGACCATTTTCCTGAGCAGGAGTGAATTCGTCTAATTCTTCCGACGCCAAACCACCCACATTAGGATGTTTTTGTAACGCATCAATTAAATAATCATTTGAAATAACATCTAATTTCTTTTGTTCTTCGCCTTGTACGTTTTCATTTTGTGCACTGCCTAATACGCCCGCCAATGCACCTTTTTGTAATGTTTGGTCAATTGTTTTGCAAGTATTGGCTATAGTTTCAATCACTTGAGCAAGTTCGGGTGTTAAATTTCCAGTTTGTTGTTGTAGAAATTGGGAAAGGGTGCGGTATGACATGACTGGAAAACTCCGAATGACTGCAAAAATGAGGATAACAATATGCTGCAATAGTTTAGATGAGAACGCGTTAAAAGAAAAATTAAACTCGACTATTTGCTGTGATTTTACCCTTGCAAGTCCTGCAGAAAGTGCTATGTTGATGTGAAGGATTTAATTTGAGATAGGAGCACAGATATGACAACGTTAAAGTTTGATGCGACTCCAACGCCAAGCGAAGGGATTAGTTTAGACGATATTTCTGAGGACAAGATGAAAGCCGCTTGGAAAGATTACGAGTCTAAACCTGAATATAAAAAGTTTAACAAGCATGATTTGATTGAATCTATGCAAACTGCAAAAGCTGATGCCGAGTCGGAATAACTGAAGCAAAGCTGTATTTCTGCACTTATCTGTTAGTTTTTAAAATATTCGTTTGCCCAGTTTTTTATGTCATAAAAAAGCGCCCTTGTAATAAAGAGCGCTTTTTTCGTATTGGGGAAACACGTTCTAAACGAGTTTTTCCCAAACAGCAAATTATTATTTCAATAATGGTGGAACAGCTTCGTAGTTAATTTCTACGCGACGGTTTTCTTTCCATGCATTTTCATCATGTCCAGGGTTGACTGGCATTTCTTTACCATAGCTCACTGCTTCAAGCTGACCTGCGTTAACGCCGCTGGTGATTAAGAAGCTCTCAACCGCTTTGGCACGACGCTCGCCTAAAGCCATGTTGTATTCGCGTGTACCGCGTTCATCGGTATGACCTGTAAGCGCTACTTTAGAGTTGGCATTCGCCATTAGAAACTGTGCATGTGCTTGTAGGGTCTGGTAATCATCATTAGATAATTCGCTGCTGTCGTAGTCAAAATGCACCACGCGCTTTGCCAAGAAAGCTTTGTTGGCTTCGGTTACACCTTTGGCAGATGCACCTGCAAGGTTTTGTGCATTTAAAGCTGCATCTTCACTCAAACCTTGAGTGTTGACTGTAGTTGCACCACTTGGCATTTGACCTGCTTGTAAGTCAGTCGTTGGTTTGCGGTTTGCACAACCTGTCATCACTAAAGCCGATGCCAAAACAGGGAGTACCAATAATTTCACTGCGTTCATCCTCATCTCCATGAAGCTTGATTTTTGGTTTTAAAACAGAACTGAAAACGTATTTACTTTGCGGGTACTCATTATTTTGGTGCCCACGCAGGTTCACGCACTTCGCCTTGCTCACTTGGTAAGTTCATGCGGAAGCGACCATCTAAAGACATAATCGACAATAAGCCACGTGCGCCTTCGCGTGTCGCGTACACTACCATTTGCCCATTTGGTGAGAAGCTCGGGGACTCATCTAAACTGGTTGGGGTTAAAATGTTGGTGATATTGGTGTTGATGTCTTGAATTGCGACTTTGTAGTTACTGCCACTTGGACGATGCACCAATGCCAGTTTACGACCATCGACACTGAGCGTACCACGTGCGTTAAATGCGCCACGGAAGGTTAGGCGTTTGCTGCTACCTGTGGCAAAGTCATAACGATAAATTTGTGCGGAACCACCACGATCTGAAGTGTAAATAAATGATTTACCATCTGGTGCATAACGTGCTTCGGTATCAATCGCACTGTCATTGGTCATGCGTCGCAGTTCACGGGTGCTTAAATTCATTTGATAAATTTCTGGATTGCCATGCATGGATGCGGTAAACAACATACTTTGACCATCTGGTGAGAAGCTTGGAGCACCATTTAAACCACGGAAACTGGCTAATTTTTCACGCTGACCTGTCGCCAAATCTTGCACATAAATAGCAGGGCGTTTGGTTTCAAACGACACATAGGCAATTTTTTTGGCATCTGGTGTCCACGCAGGCGATAAAATAGGATCACGCGAAGTCAAAATGGTTTTAGGCTGTTCACCATCAGTATCGGCAATTTGCAGGGTATAGCGTTGTTCAGGTGTTGCAGGGTTGCGCAGTACATAAGCAATGCGTCCGCTAAAATCACCTTTAATACCCGTAAGCGCTTCATAAATGGCATCACTGATCATGTGTGCAGCAGAACGCACGCGTGACGCAGGCACGCTCAATAATTCATTCAACAAATATTGCTGTTTTTGCACATCATAAAGTTGGTAATGAACTTCATAACCGCCTTCTGCAGTGGCTTTAACATTTCCTGTCACGACATAAGGTACACCTGCAGCTTGCCATGCAGCTGCATTGGGATGGTTCATGCTTGCAGTTACAGCAAGGTTTTTAGATGAACTGGTGAATTTACCTGAACGGTTTAAATCGTTTTCTACAATAGGATAAATATTTTGATCATTGCCAAACGGTACAATTGCAATTTTAGGTGCTTCTTCTGGCGCTTTGGCAATTTCTAAATGCAATTGTGCAAAAGATTGTGTGCTTAAAACTGGACTAAGCGCAGTTAAAGTAGCAAGACAAAGTAAGTGTTTACGCGTTGTTTCCATCATTCGCTATTTTCTCAAATCAACATAACTTTTTTGGATGTAATTGTGGTACATAATGGCATGCTTTGGTAGGAATGAAAGCATTAATTTATAATAAAACTGTTATAACACTGTGAAAATTTAAATTTATTTATACTCACGAATATTTTGAGAAGGAGTTAGCCGAATAGATGTTATTCGGCTAACTTGTAACTTATTGCGCTGTAAAGGTAGAGGTGAAGCTACGTGCTTCACGTCGTGCCTCTGGGTCTGATGGCATCGGATAAGGTGCTGCAGCACGAACAGCAGCCTCTACACTTGCTTTCATATCAGGGTCGCTAGAGTTAACCACGACAGACTGAACTGCGCCACTGTCACTTAAAGTCACACGAGCAGTTGCACGTTGACCTGAAGAACCTGCTGGGGTATCCCATGCTCGTCTAATTTTATTTTCAAAATCACGTTTAGCGGTGGATGCAATGCGTCTTACTTCGGCCTTTTTCTGAGCGGCTTCTTCTGCAGCTTTTTTGGCAGCTGAAGCTTTGGCTTCAGCGTCGGCACGCGCCTTCGCTTCGGCATCAGCTTTGGCTTTTGCATCTGCGTCAGCTTTACGTTTTGCATCAGCATCTGCCTTGGCTTTCGCGTCTGCAGCAGCTTTACGTTTTGCATCGGCATCTGCCTTGGCTTTTGCATCTGCGTCAGCTTTACGTTTTGCGTCGGCATCAGCTTTGGCTTTAGCATCAGCTGCAGCTTTACGTTTTGCATCGGCATCAGCTTTGGCTTTTGCATCTGCGTCAGCCTTACGTTTTGCGTCGGCATCAGCTTTGGCTTTTGCATCTGCGTCAGCCTTACGTTTTGCGTCGGCATCAGCTTTGGCTTTAGCATCAGCTGCAGCTTTACGTTTTGCATCGGCATCAGCTTTACGCTTTGCCTCAGCATCTGCCTTAGCTTTTGCATCTGCTTCAGCTTTGCGTTTTACTGCTGCATTGGCTTCGAGTTGACGTCTCTCTGCAGCTTCTGCTTTTTTCAGGGCTTCGGCTTCTTTACGACGTACAGTATCTGCTTCAGCACGTGCTTTGGCATCGGCTTGGGCTTTTGCTTTGGCGTCAGCTTCTCGTTGAGCTCGTTCTTCAGCGCGTGCTTGTTGAGCTTTTAAGCGTTCTGCTTCTAATTTTTGTCGCTCGGCAATTTGTTTGGCTTCAGTAGCTTGTCGTTCTGCACGTGCTTGAGCCTCTGCTGCTTGTGCAGCTTTTTGTGTATCAACTTGAGGCGCGGGCGGTGTAGGGGCTGCTGCAGGTGTCGGCATGACAGGTGCAGGTTCAAGCGCAGGTTCAGCAGTTTGAGTAATTTGCTCTGCTACATTTTCATGTGTCGTTTCAGCAGATTCAGTTTCTAATAAAGGTTTTAAATCTTCGGGTTTAATCAGTACTGTTTTAATGGGCTTAGGTGGCTCAGGTACTTTACTCATGCCCAAATAAAGCAAGCCAACCACTGCGACAAGGTGGATACCTACGGTGAACCCAATCGCGATGGCTTTTTGTTGAAAAGGTGGCTTTTTAAAATCTTTCATAAGTTACTTTAAAGGCTCGGTCAGCAATCCAACTTGGGTTAAACCTGTGTTTTGAAGTGTGTTCATCAGTGACATAACTTCACCATAAGAGCGTGATTTGTCGCCTTCAATAATTACTCTAAACTCTTTGTTTTCAGTCTTAGCCTGTTCCTGAGCTTGAGTGAGTATCGTTGTAAGTTCTTCAAGTGAAATAGGTTGGTTAGAACCAACATCTTTATATTTCAGGAAGTATCGCCCATCTTTATTTAAAGTTACCAAAGCATAAGCATCTTTCGATTCAATTGGGTTGCCATTGGCTTGTGGTAAATCGACTTGAATCCCACTGGTAATCATTGGTGCAGTGACCATAAAAATCACCAATAACACCAACATGACATCAATATAAGGCACTACATTCATGTCACTTTTGAGGGGTTTTTTAATGCGCTCGAAGCGTCCTGAGCGTTGAATGGCCATTAGTCGTGATCCTGAGTATTGCCTAAAGATTGACGTTGTAATAAAGCCACCATTTCTTCGGCAAATAAAGCACGATCAGAATAAATCGCTTCGCCTTTGGCGGTGTAATGGTTAAAAGCAAGTACTGCAGGAATAGCAGCAAATAAACCAATGGCTGTGGCAATGAGGGCTTCGGCAATCCCAGGTGCGACTGTTGCCAATGTGACTTGATCGACATCTGCCAGTCCAATAAAGGCATTCATAATACCCCAGACGGTCCCAAATAAACCCACGTATGGCGCAACTGAACCAATGCTGGCTAATGCACCTAAGCCTTGTTCAAGTTGAGCTTGGTCACGGCTTAAACCGACACGTAAAATACGCTCTGTGCCTTCAATCGTTTGTGAAGCATGTGCTTGGCGTTTTTTGAGTTTTAAAAACTCCCCTAAGCCTTGATAGAAAATATCTTCCAAACCGACACGTTTTGAATTGAGCTGTGCGTTGTTGTAAAGCGTATTCAGTTCTGCACCAGACCAGAAGATTTTCTGGAAATGCTGATCATCTGCTTGTGCTTTTTTATAGCTCATGTGTAACTTGGCAATCAGATACCAACTGTATAATGATGCTAAAAGCAGCGAGAGCATTACCAGCTGAACAACAGGACTTGCTTGTAAAATAAGATCAGATACTTGAAGAGATGATTCGAGTTGTGTTGCCATAGTTACTACATGTGCCAATTCATTTTTTAATCTTGTCCTAATTCTTTCAGAATAAGGCTACGAATTTCATCTGGTAGACGACGTGGTTTCATATCTGAACCCAGACAGGCCAATTCAACCTCGCCAGATGCAAGCATGATTTCACCACGATAAATATTTTGTTGCAATACAAATGATGACGCTTTACACGAAACTACACTTGCTGTAACAGTTATTAGGTCATCCATTAAGATTGGACGTGAATATTTCACATTAATTTTATGCACGACAAAGTTGTAATCTTGTTGATGCCAATAATGATCAACACCCGATGCACGAAGCCATTCGGTACGGGTACGTTCCATAAAGCGAATATGGTTGGCGTGGTAAACAATGCCGCCTGCATCAGTATCTTCCATATAGATACGAATTTTAAATTCAAATTTATTCGCCATGATGATGTTCCGCTTCAATGTTGCAAAGTTGTTTGATAAGCAATACTTATAGCTTACGCCGTGTCTGTGAAATTGACGTGAATCGGGGCTATAAGTCAAGCTGTGTATAGCATGGCAGTTTATCATTCTCAACGCTTCGTCCAATGGCACAAGATTTCAAACATGCTTTTAAGTTAAAATTAGCTGCCTGCCTGATACATGCAGATGATCCACCCCAATGAGCAGCACATGAGCCGTTTAGTTAAATTTTTTGTGGTAATTGCCATATTGTATTTGTTGTGGATGACGCTGTTCCAGCCAGATGGAGGAATTGCGGATAGCACAACCTATCAGTCATCGCAGCAAGTGCATCAATTTAAAGACTATACCATTCAAGCTTTGGAAACCTATGAAGGTGAGTTTCGGGTATTGTCACGTGAAAATTATAATTTTGGACGTGAAGCCGAACTTAGCCCTGTCGATTTTGCTTTGGGATGGGGCGAAATGGCCAAGCCTGAAGTGTATAAACAGTTGTCTATTCGTCAAAGCAACCGTTGGTATCATTGGCGTTATGAACAAGCACCACCGATTCCTGTGCAAGAGATTGCAAGTTTGAGCGCTAATACGCATTTAATTCCTGCCACACCCGCGATTGCGACACAGTTAAAACAGATTGATGAAGATGATTTGATTTATTTGAAAGGTAAATTGGTTGAAGTTACTGCCGCAGATGGGTGGCAGTGGCGCAGTTCTTTAAGCCGTCATGATACAGGGGCGGGCGCGTGTGAATTAATGCTTGTTGAAGATGTGCGTATTATTGAAAATTAGGGTCTATCTACAGACCCAATTGACCTAAATATTTAATAGCTTAAAGGGAGATAGCTCCCTTCAAGCTATTTTTTCCTTTGAGCTATTTTTCTTTTGGCTCTGGCGGTGTCATCCCAAATTGTAAATACGCCATATTGGTGGCAATACGCCCGCGAGCGGTTCGCATTACATAACCTTGTTGAATTAGGTATGGTTCAATTACATCTTCCAAAGTGCCAGAGTCTTCAGCCATAGCAGCGGCCAAAGCTTCCACACCTGTAGGCCCACCATCAAAACGCTCTAATAACATTGATAAATAACGACGGTCTAAGGTATCTAAACCATCTTTATCGACATTCAGCATATCTAGCGCACGTTGTGCCATCTCTTGCGTGACTTCACCTGTGCCTTTGACCTGCGCATAGTCACGAACGCGACGCAATAATCGGTTGGCAATACGTGGTGTACCGCGCGAACGACGAGCGACTTCATTAGCTCCTGCATCGGTCATTGGCACATCCATTAAACTCGCCGAGCGTTTGACAATATGGGTCAAATCTTCAACCGAATAAAATTCCAAACGCTGCACAATACCAAAACGGTCACGTAACGGTGAGGTGAGTAAGCCTGCACGTGTGGTAGCGGCGACAAGGGTAAATGGTGGCAAGTCCAGTTTAATGGAGCGTGCTGCAGGCCCTTCACCAATCATGATGTCCAGTTGATAATCTTCCATCGCTGGATACAAAATCTCTTCAATCACAGGTGAAAGACGATGGATTTCATCAATAAATAACACATCACCTTCTTCAAGATTGGTCAGCATGGCGGCTAAATCGCCTGCGCGTTCCAAGACAGGCCCTGAAGTAGATTTAAGGTTGCCGCCCATTTCACGGGCAATAATATTGGCGAGTGTGGTTTTGCCTAAACCTGGTGGTCCAAAAATCAGGGTGTGGTCCAATGCTTCTGCGCGTCCACGGGCTGCACCAATGAAAATTTCCATTTGTTCACGCACTACAGGTTGCCCAATATAGTCATCGAGTGAAGTGGGGCGAATGGCGCGATCAATTTGATCTTCGGGTTTTTCAGAACCACTGATTAGACGGTCTTGCATATCGTGTTAACTAATCTCTTGAGCTGGGCATTTTGATGCTGCATGCACAGCCTCAAAGTATGAGTTGCGTTTAAATGCCTTTGCGAAGGCATGATTTTACTTTTGAAAGATCAAAAGTAACAAAAATCTTATATTGAGTTGAGGGTATATCCCTATACCCCAACTCAACGGGCGACATCCATGTCGCCAGTCATGTATCCAATATTGGAAAGATGAACTTACGCTAGGTTTGTTGGCATCTTTTATTTATTCATCGACTTTAATGCTGCACGGATAATATCACTGGCTTCGGTAAAATCGGCCTTGACTGCATTAATCAGTTTTTGTGCTTCGGCAGGTTTATAACCTAAAGACTGTAAAGCGGCTTCGGCTTCGGCAACAGCAGAATTGCCTGTAAACTGGATTTGAGTCGCAGTGGAATTGCTGCTGCTGACTTCGTTGGACATGGCTTTAAAGCGATCACGCAATTCAATCATCAGGCGTTCAGCGGTTTTTTTGCCCACACCTGGCACTTTAATCAGGGTGTTAATATCTTCATGTTCTACGGTGTGAATCAGTAACTCGACGCTTAAGGTTGATAAAATACCTAGCGCCATTTTTGGGCCGACACCATTGACTTTTAGTAAGGTTCGGAAAATGGTTTTTTCTTGGGCTTCTAAAAAACCATATAACAATTGAGCATCTTCACGCACGGCTAAATGCGTCCATAGGGTAATTTTCTGCCCTTTTTGTAATTGGCAAAATGTGGTGAGTGGCGTGTCAATTTCATAGCCCACACCATTCACATTCAGTAACACGGTTGGTGCTTCTAAAGCCAATACTTCGCCAATAAGACATCCGATCATATTTGTGATTCACTGATTAATTTAAAATAAGTTGCTGTTCGCATAGTAGAGCGCATTTTCACAAAAGGCAAAATCTGCGCTTAAATCCTACTACTATTTATATACAAGTATTGATATGCAAATTATTCATTACAGCAAGCCGACCTTATTGCCTTGTAATTCTTGCGATAAGTTATAGGCTTGGTGATCTGAAAACTTAGAGATAATATCCAAGACTTGCATAATATTGTCATAGTGATTATGCGCAAAATCTGCCCCTGAGCGTTGCAAGATTGACATTAAACGCTGCTCTTTAAAACTTAGGGTTTTATGTGGCGTGGTGAGTGGAATAAACGCATCCAAAATGTTTTGTAAACTTTGATGCGCAATAATTTCCAGCCCTGCCTTTTGTGGATGCTCGAAAATTTTCTCACGGGCTAAGTCTTTGGCGCAATTAATACCAATTTCAATATCTGCCGAGCAATATTGTAAAAGACTGCCTTTGAGCTGTCCCATCAGAATTTCCAAATGGTGTTTGGCAAATGCTGTAGTGACTTCATCGACCAAACGCTTCATGACCCGACCACGCAAAGCGGCAATTTTTTGTTGCCATGTGGTACGTGCCATCGCCAGTTCTGCTGGAATACCGTAGTCACCAATCAAGTTTAAAAAGATCGGTTCAACTTCTTCATAGCTGAGCATGTTTAAAATAATGCCATCTTCCAAATCAATTAAGGCATAGCAAATATCATCCGCCGCTTCCAATAAATACGTCAGTGGATGACGACAATAGTGATAATCGCCCAATTGAATCAGGCCAAGCTGTTCTGCAATTTGTTTGAGAATTTCTTTTTCAGCTTGGTAACAACCAAATTTATCACGTTGATTGGCAGGGCGGTTGCCTTGTTCGGCAATGGTTTTGGAGAGCCACGGATATTTTAAATAAGCGCCTAAAGTGGCATAGGTTAAACGCATGCCGCCATCATTTGGATGATAGTCAATTTTGGTGAGTAGACGTAAACCTTGCGCATTGCCTTCAAATTGACGTACGTCGGCTTCTTCTTCATCACTAAGTTTGGCGAGGAAATTGCCGTGTGAAGCATCATCAAACCATTCACGAATGGCGTATTCGCCTGCATGTCCGAAAGGTGGATTGCCAATATCATGTGCCAAGCATGCGGCTTGAATAATCGCACCGACATCGGCAGGGGAAATCCACATAGGCAAGTGGTCTTTAATTTTTTCTGCAGCCAACATCCCTAATGAACGTCCAATACAAGACACTTCTAAAGAATGGGTTAGGCGAGTGTGAATACCATCGTGTTGAGTCAATGGATGGACTTGGGTTTTACGGTTTAACTGTCTAAAACTTTGCGAAAAAATAATACGGTCATAATCTTTATGAAAAGGGCTGCGCGCCTGTTCTGTACTTTGTTTTTTACTACCAATTCGAACTGTGGAAAGCAGTTCTAACCAACGCATTTGAGTCATTTATCATTATTCACTATGTGCTTGTTTTGCATCATGCCAAAAAAATGACAAAAGCTCTAGGGGCGTGCGACATGGCTTGTCTTTTTAAATCTAAATTTATACAAAATGGGGGATAAGTTTGTGGCGAAGCGTACTTTAAATTTTTTTTTGGGGCTATATAAATCGAGGATTGGATGATGCGTATAGGTTGCCAAAATAGCAACAATGCTCAAATTTTTATGCTAATTTCTAATTAATTGTGAAATGGATAGCGAAGCTTAAATATGCTCAAACTGATTTATTATGTGCCTGAATCTCATCTTGAAGAAACCAAACTGGCTATTTTTGCAGCGGGTGCAGGTGGAATTGGCAATTATGAACATTGTGCATGGCAGGTTTTAGGCACAGGGCAATTTAAACCTGTCAAAGGAGCAAATCCGTTTGTTGGCGAGTTAGATGCTTTGGAACACGTTGCTGAGTGGCGAGTGGAAACCATTGTGCCTGAGCAAAATGCTCAGGCAGTCGCAAAAGCACTCAAGGCAAGCCATCCTTACGAAGAGCCTGCCTTTGAGTTTATGCAACTTTTAGATATTAATTTTTAAAGACTTAAATACCAATTTTTAAAGAAAAATAGAATTGTACGATCACTCATATATGGATTGGGGCAAATATAAGTTGCGTAGATAGATTTTACTTTTCACGGGCGAAAAGTAACAAAAGCCCTCTGTTAGACTGATGGTACGTCCTGTACCACAGTCTAACGGGCGACATCCTTGTCGCCTTATCACGAGTCAAAATGTGGCTAGGTTTTAAAAATACAGTTGAAATATTAGGGTCTGTTGACACTTCATCTATGTTTGCGACGTGAGAGATATATCTCGCAAGGTTTTTTAGCTGATATAAGGCATGGGGCAGGAAATTTAGTTATTCTAAATGACTGACTCATAACGCAATAGCAGCAAAAAATATGCTCGTCCCCTTGCGCAGCAAACAAAGCAGCGCTTTGTTCTTGCTCATGTGGCTAAAACTTTCTCAGATTACGTTATGAAACTTGGCAATAGTCTCGCTATTCCTTGCGTTTCATGCCTAATCTGCTCAGTTTTAGCCTACAGCGCAAGCCATTTATGAAATGTTAACAGCCCCTAGACTTTCTGAATAAACAGGTCACGGTCAAAACGGTATTGCGGGAAAAAGACACCATCTTCGGCACGTTCACCTGCAGCAATCACCATCACTGGAAATTGTTGATCATTCAGTTTTAAGAGTTTGCGTACCATCGGCTCATCAAAACCTTCCATCATGCAGCTATCAAAACCGTGTGCGCGAAGGGCCAAGACCATATTTTCACAGGCGAGTGCTGTAGTTTTACTTGCCCAAAGTTTGGCATCTGCAGGGTTAAATGCAGTCACAGGTAATTGTTTATCTAAACTACGTGCAATTTTGAAAGCGACTTTCTTAAAGTTACCTACTGCGTTTAAGTAGCCAGTCATGTAGTTATAAGGAATAAACTTGTAATATTTTTTGACTGCAGCAGGTGCTTCAGGAAAAGGGAACTCGCTGATATTCTTTTTTGCCATTTCATCAACACGGTCTGTACGTGCAATACACACGATTAGCTCTGCTGCAGTACGAGCAGCGAGTTGTCCTAAGCAGGCTTTAACCAGTTGTTTTTTCTTGGCAGGATTTTGCACCACGACAAAAGTCCACGGTTGTAAATTAGATGAGTTTGGTGCCAATAAAGCCATATCTAAACAATCATCCAATACTTCTGCAGGAATGGCTTTGTCGGTAAATTTACGCACCGAACGACGGCTTTGAATGACTTTTTTAAAGTTTTCTACATCAATATCTTGTGGTGCAGGTTCAAAATAACGTTCTTTTTTTTCAGCTTTAACATCGGCTGGATTTGGATTAGACATTACAATTTTCCTCAATTTTTTAATGATTGACAGCTCATTGCAGAATATGGGGGCGAATAAAGAAAAAACCACATTCAGCCAAGATGAATGTGGTTTAAAACGTCTAGTTTACTTGAAATGAGTTTAATCGCATTTCAGTTAAACAACGTTTAATTAAATTGGCTGAAATCAGGTTTACGTTTTTGCATAAAGGCCTGCACCGCTTCCATCATTTCTGCTGAGCCGACACGTTGCATAAAAATCTCTGCTTCATGGTCAATCCACGCCACAATTTCATTGACATTATGTTTCATGAGGGCTTTAGATTGTTTAAGTGATGCCAATGGTAAAGCTGCCAATTGTGCTGCTTTTTGTTGCGCCGTTGCATAGACATCGGTTTCAATGCTATTAACTAAATTTGCCGATAATGCCGTTTCGCTATTGAATTTTTGTGCAGTTAGCAACAGTTCAGCCGCTTTGTGATAGCCTGCTTGTTCTACTAGAAGTTTGCTTGATGCACCTTCAGGCGATAAGCCCAAGCTCACAAATGGAATTTGGAATAGGGCAGTATTGTCGCTATATACCAAATCTGCATGTAATAGAATTGTGACACCAATGCCAATTGCCACCCCACGTACAGCTGCAATCAGCGGTTTAGAAAACTTAGCTGCAGATTTTAATAAGATGAATGGAGGGCCTTCGGCAGCAGGTAGTTGTCCTTTAAGTGCAGCAGACTTCATAAAGTCTTGCATGTCATTGCCAGCACTAAAATCTGCATCTGTGCCACGTAAAATTACACAACGTACTGCGTTGGACTGATCTGCTTCATCTAAGGCTTGTGCAATCCACAAATATAATTCACCATACAGCGCGTTTTTTGCTTCTGGTCGGTTGATGGCTAAAGTCAGTACGCCATTGTCTAAATTCGCATTCAAATGTGGGTGAGGTTGTTGAATACAGCTCAGTGTCATCGTACTATCCTTGCTTTGATTGGTTTGAATTTATGGCTCATTATGTCGCAAATTCGCAGCGCTGGCACAACTCATGAGTTCATAAAAAGTTAGTGAATGATGAGATTTGCGTTCCTAATTCAATGTGAAATTTATTTAGAATTTGGGGTTGTTCATTTAAAAAATGAATAAGCAAGGCGGAATCTTAACGTCTATTAATTCTATTTTAGGATTAACCTTCGGTTCGACCTACTTTTGTTTTGGCAAAAGTAGGCAAAACCATTTGTCATCCACGAAACCTGCCCAATTATTGTTTTTGATTTATTATCTTGCAAAAACAATAATGAGTTGATACCACGCAGGTTGTGGATGACATTTCCGCGTATCAGATAGCATTATGTTGTTATCAAAATTAGGATTGGCGTATTTATTATGCAATATACGTTTGATTATTTGGTTTTCATTGGCCGCTTTCAGCCATTTCATTTGGCGCATTTGCAAACCATTCAAATTGCGTTAGCACGTAGTCATTATGTGATTTTGGCATTAGGTTCTGCACAAAATGAGCGCAATTTAAAAAATCCGTTTTTAGCCAAAGAACGTGAGCAGATGATTTTGTCTAACTTTTCACCTGAGATGCAAGAACGGATTAAGTTTGTGCATGTCGTAGATGTCTACAATGATGAAAAATGGCAAAAACTAGTCAAATCTTTAGTCGGTGAATTGATTCAACCGCAAGATCGTGTTGGTTTAATTGGGCATTTTAAAGATGACTCGTCTTATTATTTAAAGTTTTTCCCTGAATGGGAGATGGTAGAATTAGACAGCTTGCAAGATGCCATGTCTGCTACGCCTGCACGTGAGGCTTATTATCGTGGGGAAATACAGCCTAATTTTTTCCCGCAAGGCACAATTGATTTCTTAACCGCATTTCAAAACACGGAAATTTATCGTCAATTACAAGACAAATACCAGCAGCAGGACAGCAGTAATTTGACGGAGTAATCCAGTTTTTAAATGAAAAAGGATGATTGAAAAAGCTTTCAATCATCCAGAACATTGTGTTTTTTTAGAGGCTGAAAATTAAGCCTGTAAAGCGGTTAAATCCGCAAGCACTTGCTCGGCATGTCCTGCAGCTTTGACTTTACGATATTCTTTCAGTAATTGACCTTGATGGAAAATAAAAGTAGAGCGTTCAATGCCCATAACTTTTTTGCCATACATATTTTTTTCTTTAATCACATCAAACAACTGACACAATACTTCTTCTTTATCGCTAATCAAGTTGATGCCTAAAGATTGTTTTTCGGTAAAGTTTTGATGGGCTTTGACTGAGTCGCGCGAAATGCCAATGATGGTGGTATTAAGCGCATCAAATTGTGGCTTTAGCGCAGTAAAATCGACAGCTTGTGTGGTGCAGCCTGGGGTAGAATCTTTCGGGTAAAAATACACCACTAACCAATCTGTACCAAGTTCGGTTAAATTGACTTCGCCTGTGGTTGCAGGAAAAGCTTGATTTGGTAATTGAATTGTCGTGCTCATATTTTTCTCCAAAATCATGCACATAAAAAACTAGCCACATAAAGTGGCTAGTTGAAATTGTTAAGAAAAATTATTTTTTCTCAGCCGCTTTCATTGCTTCTTCAGTTAAGGTTTTTAATTTACCTGTAAGCTGAGGACCAAAACAAGTTTGCAAATCTTTATTTTGCTTTTGTACAAAAGCTAAAGTCGCAGGGCTCTTTTTCTGGTTAATTGCGCTTTGAATTTCCCATTTTTGAGCGTTGGTTAATTTACCATCTGCTTCTACTGCACAAGTACAATATTTGCTTACTTCAGCTGTAGTCAGTTTTTTGCCTTTTGCAGTTTCTTCTTTACAAACATTAATTAAAGCTGCTTTTACATTGGTGCTTTTATATGCTTGTTGCAACTTGTCATTATTTGCGTGTGTCGTTGTTGCGAATAATGCAGCAACAGACATAATCGCAGAAACTATAATGTTTGATTTTAAATTTTTCATACACTTTACCTTGTTATGACGGTATATAACGCGTTGGGTCTGCAACACTGGCATCGGCAAAACCTTGTTTGCGTAAGCGACAGCTGTCACATTTACCACAAGCACGTCCTTGGTCATCTGCTTGGTAGCAAGAAACCGTTTGACTATAGTCTACGCCATGTTCAATACCTAAGCGAATAATATTTGCTTTGGATAAATGTAACAAAGGTGTCTCAAATTTTAACGGTTTGCCTTCTACGCCAACTTTGGTTGCCAAGCGTGCCATATTGGCAAAAGCATCAATAAATTCAGGACGACAGTCAGGATAGCCCGAATAATCTACCGCATTAATACCAATCACAATTGCTTCTGCATCAAAAACTTCGGCAGCTGCCAAAGCATAAGACAGGAAGATGGTATTACGCGCAGGCACATAAGTCACAGGAATACCTTCTTGCTCATGATCAGGTACTTCAATGCTGTGATCGGTCAGGGCAGAACCGCCCAAGTTGCCTAAATCAATATTAATCACACGATGCTCAATGCCTGCATTTTTAGTCAAGGCACGTGCAGCATCTAGCTCTGTAGTCGAGCGTTGACCATACATAAAACTAAGTGCAATACATTCATAACGCGCTTGTGCCCATGCCAAACACGTGGTTGAGTCTAATCCACCAGATAACAATACAATGGCACGAGGGCGCATAATTGAACTCCAAATTTTAAAATATAGCGATAGAACTTGAGCAAAAGTGTGAAGATTGACGTCAATACGAATGGGGATTCGTGAGGAGATTAACGACCTGTTTCATCATTCCAAAGCAATTTATGTAATTGCAATTGGAAACGAACAGGGAGATGGTCGGCTAAAATCCACTGTGCCAAATCACGTGCAAGTTGTGGCAAGGCGACTGCACCTTTTTCGACAGCAAATGCAGGGGAGAACCACACTGTATCGACTTTTTTATGCAACTGATATTGCTCAACTTGCTGCTTCGCCCAAAGATAATCGTCATGATTGCAAATCACAAATTTGATTTGATCATGTGGGTTTAAAAAATCTAAATTTGATAATAAGTTGCGTGACATTTCACCCGATGCAGGGGTTTTTAAATCCAGCACCTTCGACACACGGTTATCCACTTTAGAAATATCTAAAGCTCCACTGGTTTCCAAAGACACTTCACAACCTAAATCTGCCAAGCGTTGCATGAGTGGCAGTGCATTCGGTTGAGCCAGAGGTTCACCGCCCGTCACACATACATACGGTGTTTTAAATTCTAGCGTGGTTTGGATGATGTCATCTAAAGATTGACGTTCGCCACCTTCAAAAGAATAAGTGGTATCACAGTAATGGCAACGCAATGGACAACCCGTTAAACGAATAAACACGGTTGGCAAGCCCGATGTATTGGCTTCGCCCTGCAATGAATAGAAAATCTCCGTGATGCGTAAACCCGCAGACGGATCAGAAACAGGAATAGCGGAAGATCGGAGGGTACTCATAAAATTCATCACAGTATATAAAAAAACAAAAATCTCTACGGTCATTGCTGGCCGTAGAGATGGGGAAAACTAAAAAAAGTTTAGTCTTCGCGTAATAAATCGTTCAAACTGGTTTTTGCACGGGTTTTTGCATCTACTTTCTTCACAATGATAGCAGCATACAAGCTATAAGTGCCACATTTAGAAGGCAGGTTACCAGAAACTACCACCGAACCTGCAGGTACACGACCATAATGGATTTCGCCAGTTTCACGGTCATAAATTTTGGTCGATTGACCAATATAAACGCCCATAGAAATGACCGAACCTTCTTCTACAATCACACCTTCAACAATTTCAGAACGTGCGCCAATGAAGCAGTTGTCTTCAATAATTGTTGGATTTGCTTGAAGTGGCTCAAGTACTCCACCAATACCTACACCACCCGATAAATGCACGTTTTTACCAATTTGTGCACATGAACCTACCGTTGCCCATGTATCAACCATGGTGCCTTCATCTACATAAGCGCCAATATTGACATAAGATGGCATTAACACCACATTTTTGGCTTGGAATGAACCTTTACGTGCAACTGCTGGCGGTACAACACGCACTCCTGCTTGTTTGAATTGCTCGTCAGTCCAACCTGTAAATTTCGTGTCTACTTTGTCGTAGAAACGCAAATCACAAGATTCAATTGGCTTGTTATCATTGAGTTTAAAAGATAACAAAACTGCCTTTTTTAACCATTGGTGAACGATCCACTCACCATTAATTTTTTCAGCAACGCGTAATGTGCCGTTATCTAAACCTGCAATTGCTTGTTCAACTGCCTGACGAATTTCAGCGGGACAATCTGCAGCGCTGAAATTAGCGCGGTCTTCAAATGCTTGTTCAATGATTGTTGAAAGCTGAGACATCGATGTTCTTACCAGAAAAAAAATTTCCGAAGATTTTACACTATATTGAGTGAGGAATAGATAAAAATTGGAACAGATTGGAATTTATCCTTGGCAAAATAAAACAAGTTAAGTTGAGCGCTAAATTGTTGAAGTTTTGAAAATAAATGCTTTTGCAATAAACAATAAGAATAAATTTGTATCAAAAAATAACAAAAACGGGGTGAATTTTGCATAAAAGCTGAGCGCAACATGCTCTATAGTTTTCTCATGACAAAACGAATGAAAATTCAAAAAGTTTTAGTTTGAGGAGAAACACAATGAAAACTTTACATACAATTTTAGCCGCTTCGGTATTGGCAGCAGTTGCAGGTTCTGCAATGGCAGATACAGCTGTGGTAAAAGATGGCTATGCGTTTGATCGTAACCAACTCATTCCAACGGGTGTACGTGCTGAAGTTGGTACAACAGGTTATGGTGGTGCCTTACTTTGGACTGCAAACCCGTATGTGGGTTTAGCGCTGGGTTATAACGGTGGCGATATTTCTTGGTCGGATGACGTAGAAGTTGATGATGTTAACTATGATGTTGATATGGATAACAACTTGACTTACTTAAATGCTGAGATTCGTCCGTGGGGTACTAGTCCAAGTAAGTGGGCACAAGGTGTCTATGTAGCTGCAGGTGTTGGTTACATTGATCAACAATACGCTCTACAAGCTCGAAATGATGGTGGAACAATCAAAGTTAAAGGCGAAGATACTGGTTTAAGTAAACTTGGCTATGATCTTGATTATAGTAACGATATTGCACCATATTTAGGTCTAGGTTTTGCACCAAAGATTAACAACAACTGGGGCGTGTTTGGTGAAGTCGGTGCTTACTATACAGGCAACCCAACTGTGACTAATGTAAATTATTATGGTGGTACGCCAAAAGATGCTGCATTGGTTGAAGACCACCTTAATGAAGTTCGTAACGATGACAAATACGAATGGATGCCAGTAGCTAAACTAGGTGTAAGCTACCACTGGTAATATCCGTTAGTTTCAGCTAAACCAAAAAAACGAGCTTCGGCTCGTTTTTTTTGTGTCTTAAAAGCGATGTGCTAATTTCAAGTGATAAACTCAAGCCTCACGTTGTTCGAGTGAAGAAAAACTTGAAATTTGAGTGATCAATGACTGTGGTTGTACCGTGTCTGGCTTGGTAAAGTGCAAATAATGCAAACCCGCAATCATAAACGTTTTGGGGTCAAAGTGATAAACCGCACCCGTACCAACACCAACATAACCATCTACAGGGTTTAAACTTGAGGCAGGATTACCTGCACCAGAATCCCACAATCCTTCCACAGCAGTGATCCACTTGGGTGACCATTGATGGGCAAAACCCAAACGAGTAGACCATTGATTTTTTTGGTAATCAATCAGGTTGAACTGATTACCTAATCCTTCAGATTGCAGAATTGCAGCAAATTGAGTGGGTTGAATTTTAAAATCTTGCCAATTGACCCATCGCAATGATCCGTACAGAAAATTTTGTGCAGGTAAACCGGTGTGAAAATCTAAATTCACCGATTCAGGGGTCTGAATTTCAGTTGCTTGTTGTGGTGCAATCTCTAAAGGAAATCCCCAAATACTTTCGCTTGCATTGGTACTGTGCTTGATTTTAGAGCGATAAGTAATTGCTGTATTAAATGCATATTCAGGAATTTGGTAGCTTACACCTGCCAACCAACCCCACGCATGGTCTTTGGGGAAATTTACGTGATAATCAAAAAAGGTATAGTCAACTTGAGTACCAATTTTCAGATCACCTGAAAATGACTGGTAACTTAGACCTGTAAAGAGGTTCCAATGTTGTGTGGGTTGATAGCCAATGAGTGCTGTAATATTTCTTGAGTCAAACTTAATATCTGCATTTTCTATAGGTAAGGGTTCACCTGAAAGAATAGGACTATAGTGATAATCCACATCAACAAAATAAGGTTGGTCAAATAATAACGCCACAGAAATTTGTGGATGTGGTTGTAATTTTAATGCAGCTTGGATGAAGTGTTGATTATTGACTAAATTGCCTGTTGAAAAATCTTGAACGCCTAATTCGGCAATATTTTGTTGATGCTGTACCTGACCTGAAATATTGGTATCCACGTGTAGCAAAGCGACTTCCGCATAATTTCCTTTTTCAAATAATGCATGTACCGATTGACCGCTACGTTCTAAAGCGGCAGCAGAGGCATAACCTAGCGGCAGGACACACAGCAATCCAACAAAAATGTGAAATTTCATGTTACGTCCTTGGTCTAAATTATAGAATTGTGTTTAAAATCAAATTACGCTTTTTACTGTTGATTATATTTTATTCATGTTTCTGATAAATTAAAATCATTATTTTGATTATTTCTAGGCATTTAGATCAGCAAGAATTTTGCCAGAGAACTAAAAGAGAGCCTGGGCTCTCTTATGCATTATTGTTTTATTCTTCAGGATAGGCGATACGTTTTAAAGCTTTAATATCGGCATTTGGTGCACATAAAGAAATAAACTCATAGCCATAGCCACGTAGTAAATGTCCTTTGCGAACCGCAATCCATGTGGTGTTTACCCCAAAAATATCGGTCTGGATTTGTTTTAGACGGTAATCGCGTTCTGCATCGTATGCCACATTGTTTACCACGCCTACGCCCATGCCCAATTCAACATAGGTCTTAATAACATCGGCATCAAGTGCAGACATAACGATATTGACATCAATT
The DNA here is from genome assembly GCF_002412355.1 of Acinetobacter sp. YT-02. Taxonomy (NCBI): domain Bacteria; kingdom Pseudomonadati; phylum Pseudomonadota; class Gammaproteobacteria; order Moraxellales; family Moraxellaceae; genus Acinetobacter; species Acinetobacter sp. YT-02. The sequence goes on along the minus strand of NZ_NOZT01000003.1, from coordinate 124,650 downwards.
CCTGCATCGGTAAATGCTTTGTCAATTTTAGAACGTCCCGTAAAGCCGCCGTGATAAGTGATGATTGGATATTCTGCCAAATCGGTCAGGCTAATCTCAGTTTTACTGGCTAAAGGATGATCTTGCGGGGTAATAATGCTGTGGCGCCAGTCATAATAAGGCACACTTGCCAAGTTCTCTTCAGTGGTTAGAGATTCGGTTGCAATACCAATATCGGCTTCACCTTGTAGCAGCATTTCGGCAATTTCAACAGGGCTGGCTTGTTGCAAAATCAAATGTACTTTAGGGAATTCTTTTTTAAACAAATTCACAATAGGCGGCAGCACATAACGCGCTTGGGTATGTGTAGTCGCAATGGTGAGCGTGCCTTCATCGACTTTATTAAAGTCATCGGCAAGGCGTTTAATGTTATCTGCATCAACCAACATGCGTTCGACAATACTCAGCAAAGCTTGTCCTGGCTCGGTTAAACCTAGTAGACGTTTGCCTTTGCGCACAAAAAGCTGCACACCAAGCTCATCTTCAAGGTCTTTAATGTGCTTACTCACGCCCGATTGAGAGGTGTATAGTGCTGCAGACGCTTCGGTTAAATTAAAGTTTTGCCGAACGGTTTCTCTAATAATTCTAAGTTGTTGGAAATTCATAGTGGTGCAACCCTAAAAAGGATGGAGCGGGTTAGGCTCCATCTTGATGTCCTTATGCGACTTGATTTTCAAATAAATGTAAAGTGATTACACTTAACCAAACCGTTTGATTTGGGCGGAATTGGTGCAGTTTCGCTTCATCTGCGGTGAGTGCAATTTCAATCAAATTCCCTTGACGATCTTGCAATTCTGCAACTACTTTACCAGCAATCCAAACCTCACGTAAGAAGGTCGCTTGAATGGTATTTTCCTGTGGTTGGGCATGAATATGCAACTCATCTGGACGTGCAAATGCAATCACTTTGCCTTGAGGCGCATTCGGTTGATTGAGAAGTTGTACGCGATCTTCACCAATTTGCACAATCCCTTGATGATGTTGTCCTTCAAAACGGTTGGCTTGACCTAAGAAGTCAAATACAAACGGAGTTGCAGGCTGTTCATACACTTCACGCGGTGAACCAATTTGTTCGACATTACCTTTGTTCATGACAATAATTTGATCGGCAACTTCGAGTGCTTCTTCCTGATCGTGGGTCACGAAAATTGAAGTGATGTGTAATTCATCATGCAAAGTTCTTAACCAACGACGTAATTCTTTACGCACTTTGGCATCAAGCGCACCAAAAGGTTCATCCAATAACAATACGCGTGGTTCTACCGCTAAGGCACGTGCCAAAGCAATACGTTGACGTTGTCCACCCGATAATTGTGCAGGATAACGGTCTGCTAAAAAGCTTAACTGTACCAAGTCGAGTAAACGCATAACACGCTTTTTAATCTCGGCTTCTGAAGGTCGGGTTGCACGTGGACGTACCCGTAAACCAAATGCGATATTGTCAAATACGGTCATGTGGCGGAATAGGGCATAGTGTTGGAAAACGAATCCAACTTGACGTTCGCGCACATGCACATCGGTTGCATCCTGACCCTCTAATATCACTTGCCCACGATCTGCCGACTCTAATCCTGCAATAATACGCAACAAGGTGGTTTTACCACAGCCTGAAGGCCCAAGCAGCGCCACCAGTTGGCCATCTGGAAAATCGAGGGAGATGTCTTTAAGTGCATGGAATGCACCAAAATTTTTTTCAATATTTTTAACTTGAATACTCATGCGGTCATTCCTTAAGAAACAGTTGAATCTTCATTGCGTTGGTTTTGCTTTTCTTGGCGAATTTCAACCCAAGTTTTTAAAATCAGGGTCACAATCGCGAGAAGTGCCAAGAGAGAGGACACCGCAAACGCAGCACTAAAGGTATATTCGTTATAGAGAATTTCGACGTGCAGCGGTAGGGTGTTGGTTTCTCCGCGAATATGCCCCGATACCACAGATACCGCGCCAAACTCACCCATTGCGCGGGCATTACACAGAATCACGCCGTAAATTAAACCCCATTTTATATTTGGCAAAGTGACTTTCCAGAAGGTCTGCCAACCCGATGCACCTAATACAATCGCAGCTTCTTCTTCCTCTGTGCCTTGCGCTTCCATTAAAGGAATCAATTCACGCGCCACAAAAGGTACAGTAATGAAGATGGTGGCAATCACAATTGCAGGTACGGCATATAAAACTTTGATGTCGTGTTCCATCAACCAGCCGCCCATCCAACCTTGTGTACCAAAAATCAGGACTAGCATTAAACCTGCAATGACAGGAGAAACTGAAAAAGGCATATCAATTAAGGTGGTGAGGATCGACTTACCACGGAAATTGAATTTCGCCACTGACCACGCTGCGGCAATACCAAATACCACGTTTAAAGGTACGGCAATGGCTGCAGTGAGTAAGGTTAATTTCACTGCCGATAAAGTGTCAGGATGCACCAATGCTTGGGCATAGACACCAATGCCTTGTTTAAATGCTTCGACAAAAACCAAAATCAGCGGCAAAATCAGACAGCTTAAGAAGAAAATGAAGGCAATTGCAATCAGGGTATAGCGTACCCAAGTCGGTTCACGTGTTGCATCGCGTGATTGTAGTTTTTCAGCCAAAGCATTGCTGTTGGTATTTAAACTCATCGTGCAGCTCTCCCTGTGCGACGACTTGCCCATGCTTGTAATAAGTTAATTAAGAACAGCATGACAAAAGAAATCAGCAACATCACCACAGCAATTGTGGTTGCACCTGCGTAGTCATATTCTTCTAAACGAGAAATAATCATTAAGGGTGCAATTTCAGTTTTAAATGGTTGGTTACCTGCAATGAAAATCACCGAGCCATATTCACCCACGCCACGCGCAAATGCGAGGGCAAAACCTGTAATCAGTGCAGGCAATAAAATAGGGAAAATCACTTTGGTGACAATTTGAAAGCGGTTAGCCCCTAGCGCAGATGCTGCTTCTTCCAACTCGGTTTCTAAGTCACTGAGTACGGGTTGCACGGTACGCACAACAAATGGAATACCAATAAAAATCAGGGCAAGGGTAATCCCGATAGGGGTATACGCGACTTTAATGCCTAATGGTTCTAAATATTGTCCAATCCAGCCAGTCGGTGCGTATAAAGAAGTCAGGGCAATACCCGCAACTGCAGTAGGCAATGCAAAAGGTAAATCGACCAAAGAATCTATAATACGTTTGCCCGGAAAGCTGTATCGTACCAAACACCATGCCAATAATAAGCCGAAGACGACATTAATAAAGGCTGCAATGAGCGCAGCGCTAAAACTGAGTTGCAAAGATTTTTGGATACGTTCTGAACTTAAAATTTCCCATAAACCATCCCAACCGATACCCAGCGATTTAATAAATACAGCCGATAAGGGAATAAGAACAATTAAGGATAAATACGCTAGGGTAAAGCCTAGAGAAAGACCAAATCCTGGCAGCACTTTGGATCGCTGCGACATGATGACTCCTCAAAAGAGAGAATGAGTGTTTGAAAACAAACAGATAAAAGTAAAAGATAAATTCGGCACAAGCATAATTTGCGAAGATTAAATTGCAAATTTGAATAAATACTTGTTGTTATCAGAAATACTGATATGTGATTGCATATTTTCTGCAATCAAATAATCATAAATTTCAGGAAATGCCCCAAAGCCTGATGCAACATTAATATGACCCACTTGTCCTAAATTAATCGGTGTTAATTGCCATGCTTGGGCAAGTGCCTGTGCATCTGCAAAACTTAGCCACGGGTCATTTTCACTGATCAATAAGCGTGTCGGTACAGCCAATTTAAGTTGCTGAAAATAAGCCGAATAATTGCTTTGGCTGTGTTGTGCAAAACCAGATTCACCAAAACGGGCAGGGTTAGCAGGTGCAACCAAAACCACATTTTTAATTTTCGCCTGCAATTTAGGTTGCTGTGCTAAGGCTGCCACTGTGGTCAGACAACCAAAGCTGTGCGCCACAATTTGAATATCGTTCTGAATCGGGGCAACTGTTTTGACAAATTCAGCAACCCAGTTCTGTAAAATTGGGCTATTCCAGTCTGACTGTTGTACACGCGAGCAAGACATGAGTTGTCGTTGTAACCAAGATTGCCAGTGCGCATATTCACTGCCACCTACACCTGGAACAATTACGGTATGAATCATGTCGATGCTCCTTCGCATATTTCAGCCTGAAATAATGATCTGAATAACGCTTGAATATGAATTGAACCCATCATTTTCAGCTTTGGCTGTGATCACTTGGATTCAAAACTCAGTAAGATAATGCTGTAAAATTCATGTTTTAAATAATCTGCAACAAGGATAACTAGAGTTTCTATGCAAAAAAAATAATTAAAAATGAATTTTATATGAATAAAAGAGATATATGTGAATCAGGTAAAAATGCGTTTGTGAAAACACCCGCATTTTTCAATTTGGGTGTTTTCAGCTAGAGCTTTGGTATGATTTACCTTTCGGAGTATTATTTGGTTTGGTTGGCTTTGACAATCTGATCGAAAATGCCATCATTTTCAAAGTGTTGCTTCTGAACTTTGCTCCATCCACCAAACTCTTGATCAATCGTCACCAACTTCAATGGTTTAAATTGCGACTTATATTGTGCCAACACCGTAGCATTACGTGGTCGGTAATAATTCTTCGCAGCAATGTTTTGACCCGCAGGCGAATAGAGATAGTTTAAATAGGCTTTGGCTAAGTGTTGATTGCCATCTTTTTGCACATTTTTCTCTACAATCGCCACAGGCGGTTCAGCCAAAATAGATAGAGAAGGCGTGATGATCTCAAATTTACCCGGTTGTTCACGCACGGCTAAATAGGCTTCATTTTCCCAAGCTAACAAAACATCACCAATGCCACGTTCTGCAAAAGTGGTGGTTGAGCCACGTGCGCCTGAATCCAATACTTTGGTTTGTTTATAAATTTGGCGAACAAACTCTTGCGCTTTAGCATCATTGCCCGCAGGTTGATGTTTTGCCCATGCCCACGCTGCCAAATAGTTCCAGCGTGCACCGCCAGATGTTTTTGGATTTGGAGTAATGATTTCCACACCAGGTTTGACCAAATCGCCCCAATCTCGAATACCTTTTGGGTTGCCTTTACGCACTAAAAATACAATTGTGGATGTATAAGGGGTCGAGTTGTGCGGAAATTTCTTTTGCCAGTCTTTAGGTAATAGACCGCGTTTGGCAATTTCATCAATATCGGCAGCCAGTGCCAAAGTCACGACATCGGCACCTAGACCATCAATCACCGCACGTGCCTGTTTGCCCGAACCGCCATGTGATTGTTTAAAGTTAATGTTTTGCCCGGTGGCTTTTTTCCAGTACGCACCAAAATCTTTGTTAAAGTTATCGTATAATTCACGGGTTGGATCGTAGGAAACATTCAGAAAGTCTTTTGCAGAAACGCTCAAGGTTGTTGCCGAAAGTACTGCCGCCAGTAGTCCAATTTTCAGTTTTGTAAAGTTCATGTTTGACCTCAGGTATTAAATCTGTTGTTGAATGAGGCAAGCATATCGGTAGTCTATTTGCTGAAAAAATAATTTAAAATGCGGTGAATATCAGTAAATGATAAATATAAATTTCTTCATTGTTTTCTATATTTAGAGATAAATAACGAGTACTTCTTCCATGCAGTGTTATAAAAATGCCAAGCCTACCGAGCAGATTCATGTGTTAGATCGCGCGTTTCATTATGGTGATGGATGCTTTAGCACTGCACGTTTTCGCCAAAATCAAATTGAATTATTTGACCGCCATTTGGCGCGTTTGCAATATGCCAATCGCCAACTTTCTTTAAATGCCAATCTTGAGTTAATCACTGAAACGCTGACAATTTTAAAGCAGGCGCATGGCGAGTTAAATGGTACTTTGAAGATTGTTTTAAGTCGTGGTGTGGGGCAGCGTGGCTACAGCTTGCCTGATCATCCTGCCGATGTTTGGGTGTTTTTCTATCCACAAGTACAAGCGGCTTTAGATACGGCATATCATTATGACATCATTCAAAGTGGCATCTTGGCACAAGCGATTGGACTAAGCATGCCGAATTTAGTTGGGCTGAAAAGTCTAAACCGACTTGAACAGGTATTGCTCAAACAAGAAGCCGATCAAAAAGGCTGGACAGAAGCTTTGGTTACTGATGTACAGGGCAGTGTGGTTGAAGGTGTGAGTAGTAATTGTTTCATTCGTATAAACAATACATGGATTACCCCGCAACTTGGTTATAATGGCGTGCACGGTGTCATGCGGGCAGAAATTTTATCGCGCATGCAACAACAGAATTTGCATTGTGAACAGCGTGATGTTCATGTTTCGGAAATTGCGCAGATTCAAAGTCTGTTTTTCTGTAATGCCTTAACGCCCATGAAAATTGTCAGCCATTTAGGGCAGCAGGTTTTAGATGTGCAGCCGTGTGTGGAACTATTTAAGCAACTTCAACTGAATCAGATTCATTCTTATGTCTAAGCGTCCATCAAAATCTAAAAAGAAAACCAAACCTATATGGTCTAAGCGTGCTATTCAGGGTGCGCTTATTTTTGTACTCGGACTGTTTTTGGTCATTGGCATGATCTTATGGTCAAGCTTATTTAAAGATTATCCTGTTGAAGGCAAAAAACAATTATTGGCGATTAATGATGGTGATACCTATTCACGCTTTATTGATCGTTTGGCAGAACAAGATCATGTGAATTTTCCAATTGTTTTAAAGCTCTATCAACGAGTGATGATTCACGACAGCATGAAAAAAGGCGTGTATGAAGTCCGTCAGGGCATGAGTGTGCGTCAGGTTATGGAAATGATCGCCAATGCTGAAAATGCACAAATGAACCGTATTTTGGTGATCGAAGGCACGACTTTTAAACAATTGATTGATGCGTTAAAGAAAGATGAGTTGGTCACCAAAGAAGTGTCGCATTTGCCATATGATCAAATGCTAAAAGCTTTAAATATTCCTTTTACACATCCCGAAGGTTTATTTGCGCCGAATACTTATTTCTTTGCCAAAGGTGAAACTGACCGTAAAATTTTAACCGATTTGTATCAGCGTCAAATGAAATCATTGGATGATGCTTGGAATAATCGTGCAGCAGATTTGCCCTATAAAAATAAATATGAAGCTTTAATCATGGCATCTATTATTGAAAAAGAAACCAATGTTGATGCGGAATTAGAGCAAGTTTCAGGTGTGTTTGTACGTCGTTTAAAACTGGGGATGCGTTTACAGACTGACCCAACCGTGATTTATGGTATGGGAGAGCGTTATCAGGGCAATATTACCCGTCAGGATTTACGCACTCCAACGCCATACAACACCTATACCATGAGTGGTTTAACGCCAACGCCAATTGCATTGCCAAGTCAAAAAGCCATTGAAGCGGCGATGCATCCAGATCAATCTGACAACATTTATTTTGTGGCGACAGGTAACGGTGGGCATAAATTTAGCACCAATTTGCAAGATCATAACCGTGCCGTACAGGAATATTTAAACGTACTACGCACGAAAAAATCAGGGGAATAAGCATGTTTATCAGTTTTGAAGGTACTGAAGGGGTAGGCAAAACTACACTTATTCGCCGTATTCATGATTATTTTACTGCACAAGGTCAGTCGGTGGTTTTAACCCGTGAACCGGGTGGAACCTCTATGGCAGAGCAAATTCGTGCTTTGTTGCTCGCGGTCAACCATGAAGAAAAAATGTGTTCAGACACTGAGTTATTGTTGATGTATGCAGCGCGTGCCCAGCATTTAGATCAGGTGATTTTACCAGCACTTGCTGCAGGAAAAACCGTGCTATGTGACCGTTTTAGTGATGCCAGTTTTGCTTATCAATGTGCGGGACGTGGTTTGAGTGAAAGCAAGTTGCAGACTTTAAATAATAACTTTGTCACACGTATGCCTGACTTAACTTTTTGGCTCGATGCACCGATTGAACTGGGTATGACCCGTGCACGAGCGCGTGGAGAGCTTGACCGTTTTGAACAAGAGAAAGCAACTTTCTTTGAGAAAGTAAGAGGCGGCTATCAAACTTTGTGGGAGCGACATCCTGAGCGAGTGAAGCGTTTAGATGCAACACAAAACCCTGATCAAGTATTTGCACAGGCGATGCACTATTTGCAAGCTAAGGCATAACAAACAAAGGTATAACAAGCCAATGGGTCATGGTTATGCATTTGATTGAATGGAAAAATCTTCTATAGTGGAAATGCTTTAGAAGATTTTTTTATTTAAATAATAGCGAATAGTAAATATGACCAAAGACGAAATTATTGAATTTTTAAAAGTTGAGTTTCCGCAAAGTTTGGAAAAATGTGAAATTGTGTCCATCACGCCACGTGGGGCATTGGTGAATTATCACATCGATGAACGTGATTTACGCCCAGGTGGTACGGTATCAGGGCCGACTATGATGACTGTTGCAGACTATGCACTTTATATCGCCATTTTAGGGGAGTTGGGTTTGGTGGCTTTGGCGGTGACCAGTAATTTAAACATCAACTTTTTACGCAAGCCCGCAGCAGGGCGTAATTTACGTGGTGAATGTCGCTTAATGAAAGTAGGGAAAAACCTCGTGGTCGGTGAGGTTTGGGTATATTCCGAAGGTGTAGATGATGCCGTGGCGCATGTCACAGGGACGTATTCGATTCCACAGATTGGCTGAGAATAAAGTCAGCTTTATCTTAATTTTAGTTACTTATATTTACCATGTGGTTACATATGTACACATGCTACATGAAAATCAGGGTTTGATTGGTTAAAAAATAATCACAAATATTTCATTTTATGTTTTTCATATAGATCAAATCTGCTTTTGTCTAAGCTAGCAACCCGTAAGTGATAAAACAAGGGAGCTAAATGCTTAAATTTAAGAACAATATTGTTCATGGAGCAATCTTTGATATGGATGGAACAATGTTTGATACTGAACGATTACGGTTTCAAACATTGAAGCAGGCATCTCAGGAGCTCATTGGCGTTGAATTTTCAGACGTATACCTCATGCAATGTTTGGGTTTGAGTGCAAAGAGCGCTGAACAACTGGCGCAAGCAGAATATGGTGCAGACATTCCTTACCGTGAGATCCGTCAGCGTGCTGATGAACTAGAACTAGAAAGTGTGCGCAATTTTGGTGTGCCCATTAAAAAAGGTTTGTTGCAGGTATTAGAGCGGTTACGAAAGTCTGGCTTGAGAATGGCGGTTGCTACGTCTAGTCGTCGTGCTATTGCCGAAGAATATTTGATTAATGCCAATGTCTATAAGTTTTTTGATGTATTAGTTTGTGGCGATGAGGTGCAACAGGGCAAGCCACATCCTGAAATTTTTATAACAGCCGCACAAAAAATTAATCTAGAACCCAGCGAATGTTTCATGCTGGAAGATTCTGAAAATGGAATCAAATCTGCACATGCAGCGGGTGGCATAACCATACTATTTCGGGATATAAAAAAACCTAATGCTAATATGTTGTCACTCACGCAGCATTATTACGCAAGTATGCAAGCTTATTTAGATGACTTAAATCAAGTTATTCCTGTATTGGAAATGCCGAGTTTACAAGAGGCCTTCCCGCAAACTTTAAATCAGTTGAGTGTGGGGATTCATGGTTTTGGTGCAATAGGTGGGGGCTATTTGGCCCAAATTTTATCGCACTGGGATGGCTATACCCGTCCTAAACGTATTTATGCTTCTACACGGAATACCTTATATCGTTCTGCAGTAAACGCCTTTGGAACGTATTCAATTCGTTATGGACAATGTTCTTATGATGAACGAATTGAAAATATGCACATCATTGATGCGGAGAACTTGCAGCAGATGCAGCAAATGTATGTGGAGTCGAGCCTAATTGCATTATGTTTGCCTGAACATGCTTTACAGCAAGAGGCTAAAGTAATTGCGCAGGGCTTATATGCCCGTTTTATAGCGCAATTTGAACTCCAACAGCCTTTAACTATTTTGGTAATTTTAAATAAAGTTGGGGCAAAACAGCTCTTGATGACGCATATTTATCAGGCGTTAGAGGCGTTGTTGGATCCCGATACGGCAGCCAAAATTATGGCGCAGCATTATTTTTGCGATACTGTCGTAAATAGAATGGTCTCTAAATTAAGCGATCAAAACTTATATCGCCAATTACGCATCAAGTATAATATTTTTAAGCAATTTCAGTTGGATGACGAAGCAGAGCCAATTGAAATTGAAGACAATACTCGATTGCAGCCTGAGCAAGAGCGTCAAGCCACCTTATATGTAGAAGATTTAAGACGCAATTTTCAGCCCAGTCACATTTTGCAAAGTATGGATTTAATTTTATTTCATGCTGAAAGTGACATGCCTATTTATGTGGAAAATGCCAGTCCATTATTGCAACACATGCGTCAAATGATTTTGGTAGATGATATTGCCGAAATCCAACTCATTAAAAATCGTTTATGGAATGGTGTACATGCCATGATGGCTTGGTTATCCAGTTTAATAGGGCATAACAGTATTGGTGTCGCAATGGCAGACCCATTGGTTGCAGATTTTACCCGCGCTGTTTCGGCACAAGTAGCGTTGGGATTAGCTGCACAGTTGCCGCATCGTCAGCAAAACTTAAAGCATCTGGCACAGAGCTTTCTAGACTCATGTGAACATGCCTATAAAGACCCGTGTCAGCGTGTGGCACGTGACCCTTTGCGTAAACTCTCAGCCAATGAACGGGTGATGGGTGCTTTGATTTATCATCTGCAGCATGATTTAGCTGCAAATTATGTGCAGAAAGGAGTGGTGTTGGGCTATCTGTATGCAATTAAAATGCAGCAGTTGGGGGCTCAAGCAGCATTACAGCATTTGTCAAAACAATTGCAAAATGCGCCTATAGACGAACAGACACGGCAGCAATTGCAGTACATAATTAGCCACCAATTACAGCAACTATTGGCTGGTCAAGTTCGCTTAGAAGCATTTATTCAAGATGGTACTCAAGTTGCAGCCGTAATCTAAAACTCAACTTGATGAATTCTTGGGGGGAGGTTTAGTAAGTTAACGTCATCATATTCAAAATGATAAAATACCGAATCGTGTTATGGAACACGATTCGGTGCTTTCTTGCATTAGAATTCAAATGCACTTTATTCACAGATACTTTTATGCAAATGCTGTTGTGTAACAAGCAATCAGATCACTCATTCACCAATGGGGTTTCCACTTGGAAATTTGGTGGAATAAGCACAGTCTTACGCAATTCAGGTGCGAGTTCAGGATAATCTAGCGTGAAGTGTAAACCACGCGATTCTTTGCGTTGCATGGCACAGCGCACAATCATTTCCGAAACTAAAACCAAATTACGCAGTTCAATTAAGTTTTTACTGACTTGATAGTCCTGATAATACTCGGTGATTTCACGTTTCAGCATTTCAATGCGGTGCAAGGCACGCTCTAAACGCTTGGTGGTGCGTACAATGCCGACATAGTTCCACATGGTTGCGCGTAGCTCATCCCAGTTTTGTAAAATCACCACATCTTCGTCAGGGTTAGTGACTTGAGAATCATCCCAAGCAGGGACGTCAGGCGAGCTATAATCTGCGGTGTAATGAGCTTCAATATGTTTGGCGGCCGCCATTCCATAGACAAAACATTCTAAAAGAGAGTTACTTGCCATACGGTTAGCGCCATGCAAACCTGTATAAGAAGTTTCACCAATCGCATATAAACCTGCAATATCGGTTTGGCTATGTTCATCCACCATCACACCACCACAAGTGTAGTGGGCAGCAGGTACAACAGGAATCATATCGGTAGTGATATCAATGCCCAATTCCAGTAAACGTGCATACAGCGTTGGGAAGTGTTCTTTCACAAATTCTGCAGGTTTATGGGTGATGTCTAACCACACATGACGAATACCTAAGCGTTTGATTTCATAGTCAATCGCACGTGCTACAATGTCACGTGGCGCCAATTCTGCACGCTCATCAAAACGCAGCATAAAACGCTCACCATCGGGTAAACGCAAATATGCACCTTCACCACGCATGGCTTCAGTAATTAAAAACGAACGTGCTTGGGGATGATACAAACAGGTCGGGTGGAATTGATTAAACTCCATATTTGCCACACGGCAACCTGCACGGTATGCCATGGCCATACCATCACCTGTGGCAATGTCTGGGTTAGATGTATATAGATAGGCTTTCATTGCACCACCGCAGGCAAGTGCGGTAAACGGAGCAAGGAAGCTATGCACTTTTTGTGTTTTTTCATCTAGTGCATATAAGCCTAAAGTGCGATTGCTTTCATTTAAACCTAATTTTTGCGAGGTAATTAGGTCAATCGCAATAAAATTTTCAAAAATGGTGATGTTTTGCTGTTCTTGGACACGTTGTACTAAAGTGGTCGAAATTGCGCGTCCTGTTGCATCGGCTGCATGAATAATACGTCGCTGTGAGTGACCGCCTTCACGGGTTAAGTGCAACTGTTCTTGTTCATCTAAAGTAAATTGAACACCTTGTCTCAGCAGAAAATCTACCGAAGGTTTGCCGCCTTCTACGGTTTGTTTGACGGCATCCATTTCACATAAATGCGCACCTGCAATCATAGTGTCATCTATGTGTTGTTCAATTGAATCTGTTTCATCAAGCACTGCCGCGACACCGCCTTGCGCATAGAAGGTGCTGGCTTCAGTGAGGGTAGATTTCGCCAAAACGGCAATATTGAAATGCTGGGGTAATGAGAGCGCTAAACTCAAACCTGCACCACCACTTCCCACAATAATCACATCAAATTGATGTGTTGTGTTTAAATTAGGCATGTCCATCAGCTAATTTGAAAAAAGTTGGATAATGACACCCCTTTTTACAGAAAAAGGCAAGTGCGAAGTGGATTTGAATAATGAAAAAAAAGAATAAACTGGCAACTTTTATGGAATATCCCACTGTTATTGTGATTCGATTCCACGCTTTTCATTTATAGCACTTTGGCGCATCATTTTTGATGGGTCAAATATAAGATGCTATCTCAGCTATCCTCCACAGTGCCTGCCAAACCGTAATTGAAAAAGATTCAACATTTTATTACGCAAAAGCCTATTATTTTGTGCTAAATAAGGTGAGTTCAAAGTCATAATTATTATTGAGTGAATGCTATTTATGAAAAATCGCAACTTAAAAAAAGGTTTATATGCGGCTGTTTTTACTATGGCAACTGTGCAGACTCAAGCAGCACCACCAGTAGACTTTTCTAATTTGGTTGAGCTGGTTAGTCCTGCGGTGGTGAGTGTCAATGTTGTCAAAAAAATGAGTCAGGAAGAACTCTTACAACAACAGGTTCCAGAAATTTTACGCCGTTTTTTTGGCAATCAAGTGATTATTCCTCAACAGCAAATTCCACAAGAAAAAACAGGTTACGGCAGTGCCTTTTTTATCAGTAAAGATGGATACCTTTTAACCAATCACCACGTTGTTGAAGATGCTTCTAAAGTTACCATTGTACTGAATGACCGCCGTGAACTTGATGCAACTGTCGTGGGTAGTGATGAACGTACCGATGTCGCGTTATTAAAAGTGCAGGGCAGCAGTTATCCAGAACTGCGTACAGGCAATGTCGATCAATTACGTGTAGGTGAGCCTGTACTTGCGATTGGTTCACCATTTGGCTTTGACTATTCTGCATCGGCAGGAATCGTGAGTGCCAAAATGCGTAATATGATGGGTGAAACTTCAGTGCCATTTATTCAGACCGATGTGGCGCTTAACCCAGGTAACTCAGGCGGGCCACTATTTAACCAGCGCGGTGAAGTGGTCGGCGTGAACTCCCGTATTTTTAGTGGTACGGGTGGTTATATGGGCTTGTCATTCTCCATTCCTATTGATGTTGCCATGGATGTTGCCGATCAGTTAAAGCGTAACGGTAAAGTGACTCGTTCTTATTTAGGGGTGAGTTTGCAAGATATTGACCGCAATTTGGCAGAATCTTATAAACTCAGTAAGCCTGAAGGTTCATTAATTACTCAAGTTGCACCAAACTCACCTGCGGCACGTGCAGGTTTGCGCGCGGGCGATGTGATTCTTAAATACAACGGCACACCTATTTCCAGAACGTCTGAATTGTTGAACTATTTAAACCGTTCAGTGCCAAATCAAAGTATTCAGCTTGAAGTATTACGCGATGATAAACGCCGTAATATTACCGCTACGGTGAGCACAGCACCTGACGACACGCCTGCCAAAAACAACCCTGACACAGCAGCCAAAGGCCCTGTTTTAGGGGTGTCGATTCGTGATTTAAGCGTTGCAGAACAACGCCAATTAGATATTAAAGGCGGTGTGCTGATTCAGGAAGTGCGTCGTGGTGGTTCGGCAGCTCAGGCACGTATTATGCCAGGTGATGTGATTGTGCAACTGAATAACACCACCATCCAAAATGCCAACCAATTTGTTGAAACAGTATCTACCTTGAAACAAGGTACAATTGCGCGTGTGGTGATTATCCGTCAAGGGCAACGTGCGATTATTGGCATGCGTATTCAATAAGTTGATGTGGCATAAAATCGTAAATCTATCTAAAATTTAGAATCTTGCTAAACTTTAAATAGCCACTTATTTTAAGGAAGTCGCTCTTGAATTAGGGCGACTTTTTTATGTAACTCGGTATTTTTGTTAGACTAGACCGACATCGCCGTTTTAGTTAAAAGGATGACATGAGCAGCATATTTGATTTAAAAATCACCGTACAGCCAGAACATATTGATATTTTAGGGCATGTCAATAATGTGGTGTATGTGCAGTGGATGCAGGATGTAGCATCGGCACATATCGAAACATTAGGTTTAGGGGTGCTGGAATACTTAAAACTAAAACATGCGATGGTGGCGGTGGAACATCATGTGCAATATCGTAAAGTGGCACTCGAAGGTGAGGAGCTGATTTTGCGTACATGGTTAAGTGATTTGAATGCGTTGTATTCATTCCGCCAATATGCGTTTTATCGCCCTCAAGATAAAAGTCTGCTGTTTATGGGCAATACACAATGGGCTTGTGTGGAAATTGCTACAGGTCGTCCAAAACGCATGTCACCGACATTTACGCAAGCCTATCAACCCCTTGCTGCTGATGTGAATCCGTTGGATTTTAGTGAGTATGATTAATTAAGAGGAATTGAAGCACCAAGTGTAGCGTCATTGAAAGTTGCCGCATGTTATTGCTCTAGATGTTGTCAAAGAGGGTGTTTGCCCATTTCAAACAGCATGATGTGGCTTTCAATTTTCACTTTAATCACGACATACATCTCTGCATAAAAAGCCTGAAACTCTCGAATAAAAAGAAAAACGCGTGAGGCTGCAAAAGGAAGTCATTATTATGGATACATTGAAAAATCCATCTGCTATAATCCTTCGCAATTTCTATTCGGCTTTTGCTCTGCATGAATTTTGAGGTGCAGAGCGTGTTATTTTTCAAGGTAACCCATGGCGCAAGCTAAAAAAACTGTTGATATTAAAAACATCCGTAACTTTTCGATCATTGCCCATATTGACCATGGTAAATCGACTCTAGCAGATCGTTTCATTCAAACCTGTGGTGGTTTACAAGATCGTGAGATGCAAGCTCAGGTGTTGGATTCTATGGAGCTTGAGCGTGAGCGTGGGATTACCATTAAAGCCACCTCAGTGACTTTATACTACAACCATCCAAATGGTCAGGAATACCAGTTAAACTTCATTGACACCCCAGGACACGTTGACTTTTCCTATGAAGTATCACGTTCTTTGGCAGCTTGTGAAGGTGCGCTATTGGTAGTCGATGCGGCACAAGGGGTAGAAGCGCAATCAGTTGCAAACTGCTATACCGCAATTGAGCAAGGCTTAGAAGTTTTACCTGTACTGAATAAAATTGATTTACCGCAGGCAGAACCTGAGCGCGTGATTCATGAAATTGAAGAAATTATTGGTATCGAAGCGCAAGATGCACCCACCTGTTCGGCTAAAACAGGTTTAGGCATCGACAATGTATTAGAAACCTTGGTGAATGTCATTCCTGCACCACAAGGTGACCGCGATGCGCCATTGCAAGCCTTAATTATTGACTCATGGTTTGATAACTATTTGGGCGTTGTGTCGTTGGTACGTATCAAGCAAGGTCGTGTGCGTAAAGGCGATAAAATGTTGATGAAATCGACAGGTCAAACGCACATCATTACCTCAGTTGGTATTTTTAATCCAAAACATACCGAAACAGGTATTTTAGAAGCAGGTGAAGTTGGCTTTGTTATTGCGGGTATTAAAGATATTTTCGGTGCGCCAGTCGGCGATACCATCACACTTGCAACGACACCAGAAGTAGAAACCTTACCAGGCTTTAAAAAAGTTAAGCCGCAGGTTTATGCGGGTTTATTCCCAATTGATGCCAGCGACTTTGAACCGTTCCGTGAAGCATTGCACAAACTACAAATTAACGACTCAGCATTGTTCTTTGAACCTGAAAGTTCAGATGCTTTGGGCTTTGGTTTTCGTTGTGGTTTCTTGGGCATGTTGCACATGGAAATCGTACAAGAGCGTTTAGAGCGTGAGTACGATTTAGACCTAATTTCATCAGCTCCAACGGTTATTTATGAAGCTGTGATGAAAAATGGCGAAACGGTTTATATCGACAGTCCATCTAAAATGCCTGATGGTTCAACTGTAGAAGATTTGCGTGAACCGATTGCGGAATGTCATATTTTAGTGCCGCAAGAATACTTGGGTAACGTCATGACCCTATGTATTGAGCGTCGTGGTGTGCAAAAAGACATGAAATTCTTGGGTAACCAAGTGTCTATTACTTTTGAAATTCCAATGGCAGAAGTCGTGATGGATTTCTTTGATAAATTGAAGTCATGTTCACGTGGTTTTGCATCGTTAGATTATAACTTTGTGCGTTTTGAAAGTTCATCTTTGGTTAAAGTAGATGTACTGATTAACGGTGAAAAAGTTGATGCCTTAGCGATGATTTGTCACCGTCAGGATGCACGTCACCGTGGTATTGCCTTGGTTGAAAAAATGAAAGACTTGATTCCGCGTCAAATGTTTGATGTGGCTATTCAGGCTGCCATTGGTGCACAAATTATTGCGCGCTCAACCGTGAAAGCGATGCGTAAAAACGTACTTGCGAAGTGTTATGGCGGTGACGTTTCTCGTAAGAAGAAACTGCTTGCCAAGCAAAAAGAAGGTAAGAAACGTATGAAGCAAGTGGGAAGTGTTGAAATCCCGCAAGAAGCTTTCTTGGCCGTACTTAAAGTCGAACGCTAAAATTATAAGGATAACAAGCCCATGGATTTTGATTTTAATTTGATTCTCGTTCCTGCCACATTATTTTTTATTGCGGTGTGGCTGCTCGATAAATTTGTATTTAAACAAAGAGCGACGAAAGGGCGAGGCAATGAAAACTTCATTATCACATGGGCTTATGATTTTTGGCCTGTTTTGGCAGTGGTGATGGTACTGCGTTCATTCCTGTATGAACCATTTAATATTCCGTCAGATTCTATGGTGCCAACCTTAGAAACGGGCGATTTTATTTTGGTGAACAAGTTTGAATATGGCGTGCGTTTGCCAATTATTAACAGCAAAATTATAGATGTGGGTTCGCCTGAGCGTGGCGAAGTTGCGGTGTTCCGTTATCCACCACAACCAAGCATTAGTTATATTAAGCGTATTGTCGGTTTACCAGGCGATCATATTGTTTATGATCATGGTCAGCTGAGCATTAATGGCGAGAAAGTAACGAAAACCCCAATCCAGTTTAGCCGTGAAAAAGACAGTCTAGATACACCTACTTCAATTTACCATCAGGAAACTTTAGGGGCGCATACATTTACCATGCGCGAGCTTGAAGGTGTAAACGTGGCGCGTCAGGCACCATTCCTGAACTATGTAGACAATGGTAAATATTCAGCAGAAAATGGTTTATATTGGGAAGTCAAAGTACCTGAAGGTCATTACTTCGCGATGGGGGATAACCGCGATCAAAGTGCTGACAGTCGTTTTTGGGGCTTTGTACCAGAGGAAAACCTAACAGGCCGTGCATTCTATGTCTGGATGCATAAAGAACCTGGGTTTAATTTGCCGTCATTTAGTCGTAACGGCAAAATTGATTAATAAAGCAGATTAGGAAAATAAAAAATGCGTCATCAACAAGGGGCATCCTATATTGCAATTTTAATTGCAATTATTGGTTTTGCATTTATGGCAAAAGTAGCAGTTGCAGTTTGGGCACCATATTTCGATGATCGAATGTTGGACAATCAAATTGAAGAACAATTGTTAAATGGGCCAAAAAATCTATCACCACAACAGTTTATTGGTGAAATGGACAAGCGTTTAAGCATGAACAACATTCGCGATATTAAATTTGCAGATGTGGCTCAAGTGACTAACGTCGATGGTTTAGAAGTGAAAAAAGAATATGAAATAAGAAAACCTTTCTTATTGAATGTTGATATTGTAATGAAGTTCGAGAAAAGTTTTGATCAAAGCTCAGTCCAAGCTAAATGAGACCCGTCTAGCCAGCCGAATCGGTTATCAGTTTAAGCAACCTGAATTGCTTAAATTGGCTTTGACTCACCGCTCGGTGAGTCATAAACACAATTACGAACGTCTGGAATTTCTAGGCGATTCGTTGTTGGGAATGATTGTTGCCAATTATTTATATGTGGCTTATCCACATGAAAATGAAGGGCGTTTAACGCGCATGCGGGCAACACTGGTGCGTCAGGAAGCCTTAGGTAAAATTGCCAATGATTTAAAGCTCAGCCAAAATTTAATTCTCAGTACAGGTGAATTGAAATCTGGTGGTCATCATCGTGAGTCTATACTGGCAGATACCGTAGAAGCGATTATTGGCGCCATTTATGTCGATAGCGGTGATTTGAATTTGCTGCAAACGATTGTGCTAAAATGGTATAGCCCTTATTTAGATCATATTGAGCCAACCGATCAACTCAAAGACCCTAAATCACGCTTACAAGAGTATTTACAAGCACGTAAAAAACCTCTCCCGGTTTACGAGGTTGTAGATATTCAGGGCGATGCACCGAATCAGCATTTCATTGTGGAATGCCGAGTCGATAGTTTGCCTGTAATGAAGGGTGAAGGTTCAAGCCGTCGCTTTGCCGAGCAGGCAGTTGCGGCAGATATTTTAAAATTCTTGGAGCAAAAGTCTGAATGACCATCCATTCCGATCACGTAGATGCTGATCACGAGTCGAATAACGACGCCAATGACCTAATTAACCAATTCTTTAGCGGTCAGGGAACTGAAATTCCATCTGATTTCCGCAGTGGTTTTGTTGCGATTGTTGGTCGCCCGAATGTGGGTAAATCAACCCTCATGAACCATTTGTTAGGTCAAAAACTATCCATTACTTCACGTAAGCCACAAACCACACGTCACAAAATTGTGGGAATTGATTCACGTGAAAAATCTCAGGCTGTGTTTGTAGACACACCAGGGATGCATAAAAAAGAAGTCCGTGCCATCAACAAAATGATGAACCGTGCTGCATCGTCTGCTTTGCGCGATGTGAATTTGGTTTTGTTTGTGGTGGATGCACAAAAATGGACGCAAAATGATGAGTTAGTCCTAGAAAAGCTGAAAAATGCAGAAATGCCAGTGATTCTGGTGATTAACAAACTCGACACTTTTGAGAATAAAAATCAGGCTTTGCCGATTATTCAAGAACGTGCCAAGTTAATGAACTTTGCCGAAATTGTACCTGTATCGGCATTGCGCGGCGCGAACCTAGATCATTTGCGTGACACGATTGAACGCTATTTGCCATTCCAGCCACCGTTGTATTCGCTAGATCAAATCACAGACCGTTCAGAACGTTTCTTGGCATCTGAAATTATCCGTGAAAAGATCATGCGCCAATTGGGCGAAGAACTGCCTTACGATTTAACCGTGCAAATCGAATCATTTAAAACTGAAGATGCGGTTTTAAATGAAAAAACGGGTCGTATGAAAGCACCATGTACCTATATTGATGCCACTATTTTTGTAGATCGCTCTGGTCAAAAAGCCATTGTGATTGGTGAAAAAGGCGCGAAGCTGAAAAAAATTGGTATGGATGCACGGGTCGACATGGAAAAAATGTTCGAGCAAAAAATCATGCTGACGCTTTGGGTGAAAGTCAAAGGTGGTTGGTCTGATGATGAACGTGCATTAAAAAGCTTAGGATATAGCGATATCTAAGTTTGACGAAAAGGGAACTGTGATGATGAAAGTGTTGGCCATTGTGGCATGTATGTTTGTCTTGCAAGGTTGTATTCACAAAGTTGTGACAGTTCCCGTAAAAGTTGCCTACAAAACTACAAAGGGTGTGGTGAAAGGCACTGCTGCTGTAGTTGGTGCTGTCATTCCAGATGGTGATGACGAAGAAAAATCCAAACAAGAATCCTCTAAAGAACAGGATTAATTGACGCTATCATGCGTAATGAAATCTTGCATGGTTATTTAATCCATCATCGAAAATACCGCGAACGTAGCCATATTGTGCACTTGTTTACCCGCGAACATGGGCGGGTTGATGGTATTTTAAGACAAATGCCACCGCCACAATATCAACCGATTCGCATACAAGCTTCGGGAAAATCAGACCTTAAAAATTTCACCAAGCTGGAAATTGTCAATCAACCGGTTTTCTTCTTTGGTGATGCATTTTTTTCAGGCTTTTATTTAAATGAAATCGTGCTGCGCTTATGTTCTGCCGAAGTGGAAATGCCAGAAACTTTTGTGCAATATCACCAGACTTTGGCGCATTTACAACACTTATCTAGTCAGGAAAATCCCAATCTATTCTTAAGACAAATTTTACGTCAGTTTGAACATGCATTATTGGAAGAATTAGGCTATGCGATTGATTTTTCAGTCGATGCGAACCAAGAGCCAATTCAGCCCAATCTACATTATCATTTTCAACTGAATGATGGTTTTATCCCTACCGCACAAGCATCACGGGCTAACTTAGTCGGTACACAGATCCTCAGTATGTGCGACTATGAAAAAGGTAGGGATTTTAACCCAGAGCAGTTACAATTACTGTCTCGGCTGTATCGACAAATGATTAGTTCACTGTTGGGTGATCGACCTTTAAAAAGTCGCCAATTGTGGATTCAGAATTCTCAAACCCAAGCGTAATGTAGGAACCTATTATGGCTTTACTCGGTGTCAATATTGACCATGTGGCAACTTTAAGACAAGCGCGTGGCACGAACTATCCAGACCCTGTGAAGGCCGCATTAGTTTGTGAACAGGCGGGTGCAGAGGGGATTACTTTGCATTTGCGTGAAGATCGTCGTCATATTCAGGATGATGATGTGCGTCGTATGCGTCCGTTGTTGAAAACCCGCATGAATTTGGAAATGGCAGTCACCGAAGAAATGATCGAGTTTGCCAAGGAAATTCGTCCACAGCATGTATGTTTGGTACCTGAGCGCCGTGAAGAAGTAACCACTGAAGGTGGTTTGGATGTAGTAGGTAATTTTGCAGCAGTTAAGGCCGCTACTCAGGAATTAACAGCAATTGGCTGTGATGTGTCACTGTTTATTGATGCAGATCTTGCACAAATTGATGCGGCCGTTGCATGTGGTGCACCGACCATTGAAATTCATACAGGCGCGTATGCCAATGCAGAAAATGAAGCTGCACAGCAAGCCGAATTGACCCGTATTGTTCAGGGCGTAGAATATGCAGCTAGCCGTGGCTTAGTGATTAATGCAGGGCATGGCTTGAACTTGGACAATGTAGGTGCAATTGCCGCTATTCAACACATCCATGAGTTAAATATTGGTCATGCTTTAATTGGTGATGCTGTATTTGTCGGCTTGGAACAGGCTGTTAAACGCATGAAAGCTGCGATTGATGCAGCGCGTTAATCTGCATATTTAAAATTGAAAGATAAAATTTGAAACGTTATGTCCAGCATAAATTATGATGAATTGATGCAGCCTGTGATAGCATTTTTAGGCTGCGAAACACCCAAAGAATGGTTGAACGAAGCATTAAATAATTTAGATATTTTGATGCAAGATCATGCTAACTGTGAGAAAAAAGCAGCAGGCACAGCCATGAATCTGATGTTTCGTTACAGCTTTTTTACCGATTTGCAGGTCAAACTGGCACAGTTGGTACGCGAAGAAATGCTGCATTATGAGCAGGTGCTAGAGTTCATGGCAAAGCGTGGGCAAATGTGGCAGGGTTTAAGTGCAGGGCGTTATGCAGGCGGTTTACGTAAAGAAATCCGTACCTATGAACCTGAAGCACTAATTGATGTTTTGGTGATAGGTGCCTTTGTAGAAGCACGTTCATGCGAGCGGTTTTATGCGCTTGCGCCATTGGTAGATGAAGAATTAGGTAAGTATTACCGTTATTTACTGAAATCAGAATCACGGCATTATGAAGATTATTTGGCACTGGCTTTGGATGTAGCAAAAACAGCAAAACTGAAAAACCCTGAAGAAGATATTCAGGGGCGAATTCAGCATATACGTGAAGTGGAAAAGAATCTTATTTTAAGTCCAGATGATCTGTTCCGTTTTCATAGTGGTGTGCCTGTGCAAGCCGCTTAAAACTTGTAGATGATCTAAGATAGAAAACGGAACTTCGGTTCCGTTTTTTTATCAATCAAGTTATTGCTTAGGTATTTTGATTGTGGATTGTTGCCTAAGTCACTTAGAAATGATCAAGGCTAAGATTAGGAATTACATTAAGCTGAATTGCCCAAAACAGTTACATTCATCTTTTTGAATGATTAAGGCATGAATCGCTGCTTGGTTATTTACAGACCACATCATCCATAAATTTTAGGCAATAAAAAACCCAAGTCGTTATGCTTGGGCTTTTTAGAATTTGGCTCTCCCACCTGGGCTCGAACCAGGGACCTGCGGATTAACAGTCCGTCGCTCTACCGACTGAGCTATGGGAGAATCTGAATGCGATTATAAGCAGATTTAAGCAAGGGTCAAGCATAAATTGTCATGTTTCTTTCATTTTGACTTTATATGCTTTTTATTTGAACAAAAAACAAAATTTTATTAAAAAATCACCCACAAGACTTGCGTTACACAAAATCGGTTGTTAGTCTGAGTGACAGAACAAAGCGTTTAAGTAGCATCTTAAACAGTGTGGATTTAACCCAACTTGCCAGCACTAAAATGGCTAAATCGGAGTAAGCGAATGAATACGCTCAGCATTTCTGACATTTTTTCTCAATTTTCTTATTATCAAGAACATTATCTTTCTATCTTTCTATCTTGTCTACGCCTGAACAATACTACACTGCTGTAGAAGGCGCGTTTATTCATGTCTGGCCTTTGGCACCTCAAGATTTGTATTTGGGCGATTTATTGCAGTTGTGGTTTAGTGAAAAATGGCTCATTCAATCATCCTGCCAATTGCTTTCAGACCATCCAGACAACGGCACCAAAAAACCATTACAGCGTGATCATGATTTATATTTGTACCAACTGGCGGGTAGTGCGCTTTCGGGGAGCAACCGTTCACGCGTGTGGTCTGTGTCTGAACAAAAACAATTGCGTGTAGAATTAGACTCTGCTTTTCGCTATTTATGTGAATATAAAGCGACAACTCAACCTGTAGTGTCTAAATCAGAGTTGATCGCAGCATTGAAAAACAGTATCTAATCTAAATAGTATTTAATCTAAGATGATTTATCATTTCAGCCAAATAGATTTGTATTGAATTGAGCGAAATGACTTGCACTAAAATAGTGTTCTAAACTGCGATAAAGATTTGCGAACAGCTTGAAAAGGATATTCAGCCGTGTGGATTAAAATATGCATTGCCATGCTCGCATTTGCTGCAAATTCCTTGCTGTGTCGTTTGGCATTGGCTGAACAGCAAATTGACCCTATTAGTTTTAGTTTGCTCAGGGTTGGCAGTGGAGCAGTGTGCTTAGGACTGTTCTATGCTGTTTTGCAGGTTCAACAACCAATTCAATTCCAATGGAAATCTGCACTCAGCCTTGCTGTATATCTGCTCGGTTTTTCGTTAGCATATTTGCATATAGACGCAGGCATAGGCGCATTGATTCTATTTGGCGCAGTGCAAATCACCATGATCAGTTATGCGATTTTGCATGGTGAGCGCATGACTTTGCCGCGCTGGGTCGGGTTAGGTTGTGCTATATTGGGGATGGGTTTGTTGCTATTGCCTGAAGCCAGTACGCCAACGTTCAAATATGCATTGATGATGTTACTGGCAGGTATTGCATGGGGTTTTTACAGTATTGCTGCAAAGACGATGCAGCATGCTTTAACCAATACTCTATCTAATTTCATTCTGGCGACACCACTTGTTGCTGTATTTTTTCTTTGGCATTTACCTGAAAGTTTTATCACTTGGCAGGGTGTGGTTTTGGCAGTGTTGTCGGGTGCATTGGCTTCGGCTGGCGCGTATGTGTTGTGGTACAGCATTGTGAAAAAAATTGATCACATTACCGCAAGTACTGTGCAACTTTCTGTACCGTGTTTGGCGATTTTAGGCGGTGTGATTTTTTTAGGTGAACAACTCACCCTGTTGATGGTCGTGGCAACCTTGATCGTGTTGTGTGGTATTTTGATGGTGATTTTAACCAAACCTCGTGTATAAAACCGTTTAGATTGCTGTTGTTTTGATTTTTTTGTATTGGAATTTTTATATCAATCAAGAAATGATCTTGAGGCTTTTTAAAAGCGTTATTTGTGATCTCTCTCCTCAGAAATGAGGAAAAATGATGAGTGAAAAAACGTAATTAAAACAAAAACCCACGGTTCAATCGTGGGTTTTGTTCATCTAAACAGGTTTAGATTATTTGGCAGCTTTTTCAGCTTCGATTGAAGCAATCGCTTCATCTACACCTTCAATTGATTCTGCTGCTTTTTTGATACGTGCAAGCGCATCTACAAGCACTTCGTCTGCAGTTGCATAAGAAATACGCATGAAACCGCCTAAACCGAACGCATCACCAGGAACAACGGCAACACCAGTTTCTTCCAATAACCAAGCAGAGAATTCTGTGCAAGATTTTAAGCCTTTCGCACGAATCAATGGTTTGATGTTTGCATACGCATAGAATGCGCCATCTGCAGGTAAGCAAGAAATACCTTTGATGTCATTCAAACCATTTACAACTAAGTCGTGACGGCGTTTGAATGCTTCAACCATTGGCTCAAGTACGTCTTGTGGGCCGTTCAATGCAGCTTCTGCAGCAACTTGCGAAATAGAAGTTGGGTTAGAAGTCGATTGAGATTGAATTTTCTTCATCGCACCAATTAGTTTAGCAGGGCCCGCTGCATAGCCAATACGCCAGCCAGTCATTGCATAAGCTTTAGACACACCGTTTAATACGATTGTGCGGTCATAAAGGTCTGGTGCAACTGTTGCGATGTTATAGAACTCATCATCCCAACGGATTGGTTCATACATATCGTCAGATGCAATGAATACTTCAGGGTATTTACGTAGTACAGCAGCCAAAGCTTCTAATTCAGCTTTGGTGTAGATCATACCTGTAGGGTTAGATGGGCTGTTTAACACCACTAAACGTGTTTTGTCAGTGATCGCAGCTTCTAATTGTTCAGGCGTGATTTTGAAACGTTGTTCTTCACCACATTCCACAATGACTGGCACGCCTTCAGCAATAATCACCATATCTGGATAGCTTACCCAGAACGGTGCAGGGATAATCACTTCATCACCCTTGTTTAACAAAGCCAACGCCAAGTTAAAGAATGATTGCTTACCACCACAAGACACCAAAATTTGGTTCGCTTGGTAGTCAAGATTATTGTCACGTTTTAATTTTGCGATAATGGCTTTTTTAAGACCAGGCGTACCGTCAACAGCAGTATATTTTGTAAAACCGTTATTAATTGCTGCAATAGCTGCATCTTTGATGTGTTGTGGTGTATCGAAATCCGGTTCACCTGCACCCAAACCAATAACGTTATGACCCGCAGCTTTAAGTTCAGCGGCTTTATTGGTTACTGCAAGTGTTGGGGACGGTTTGATGGCATTGACACGATCAGAGAGACGTACGTCCACGGCATATTCCTTCTTATAGGGATAAAAAAATAAAAAGCATATTATCTTAGCCTAAATTCGATGTCTGCGTCGTTTAAAATTGCATCAAATTAATAAAAAATCACCAAATTAGACCAATTTCCTATGAAATCGTGATTAAAACTGCTGTGAGGTGGAAGTTTCTCGCATCGGGCGGCAAAAAACTTTAAAATAGTCCAAATTTTATAAGAGTGATGGTCATGAGTAAGCAGCAGCCTACTTCAAAAAAACCATTGGTGAATCTCCCATTCCCAATGCCAAACACAGCGCAGGATAATGATCAGGCGGTACATAATTCGGTGCGTCCTAAACCTGAGCAATATGCGGATAAGACTTGGCCACCGCCACGTGGTACTCGTCGTTCGATGGGTAAGCGCTAAAAAAAATGCCACAATTACGTGGCATTTTTTATTGATGGGGATTTAAAAGTATTGAAATTAACGAACATGCTTACGCGCTTTGTTGGCAGGTTTTGGCGGCGAGATTTCACGTACGCCATGCCATACATCGCTAAAATCTTGCTCGTTGATATTATACAATTCCAATAAAGCCAAAATCGCTGCACCAAATAGCATTGGGCCTTCTGAATTATTTTGGAACTCGAATACCTTACCATTTAAGTTGTGCAAAATATCCTGAATTTCAAAGACCCGATCACGCCCATTGCTGTCAGTTGGGTACATTTGTGTATTCAATATGATTTTAGCCAAGGCTTTTTCATTATCGCTCAATGCCAAGACTTCAATTAATTCATCGGTGGCAGGGGTAAAAATCACAGAATCACGGTAAATGGTGTGTAGTAATTTTTGCGTTAGTTTAGGCAATGCTTTTTCGACAAAAGGACGAAACGACGCAGGAAAAATCACATTATGGGCAATGCCTTTAAACATAGGGGCAATTTCTTCAACCGTATAACCTGCAATACCACAACCAATTGAAGTTAAAAAATACTTCATTTTAGGATGGTTTTTGGCATAGATTTTAAAGTCATCCACATAGTGCTGAATTTGCGATAGTGGCATTTGTTGTAAATGTTCATTCATGGTTGGAATGGCAAAACTTTGTCCTGCCCAACCGCGCCCGACGCCTTCAACGGCACCAAAAAATTCTTTGGCTGTTCGTGCTGCACCACCTGCATGTTGTCCTGCCATGTTACTGCCAAATACGAAAACAGTATCTTCAGGGAGGCTTTTGATAATTGATTCGTCGTGATATTGGTAAGTCATGAATGTGTGCTTTTATGGTTGTCGTCCTGAAATTTCATGTTGCCTTTGAATAGCCAGTGGGTCAAGTCTTAAAGCAGTTTCCCCGTGCTCAATTTAGTCGTAGCACATCTTCGTTCTAACAGCGTCCACTACAGAATTAAAACCGAGCAATGGCTTTGTAGCTACGCAACATCGCCACAACATATTCGGATGTCCTGAGTGTAGGCAAATCTGCTAAAATATTAGGTCGCATCAAACCTGAGAGCTGCATTTGTGAGTGATAAGCAACCTTTCGATTTAGTCACCAACTATCAACCTGCGGGTGACCAACCACAAGCCATTGAAAAATTGGTTCAAGGGATAGAACAGGGCTATCATGATCAGCTATTACTTGGGGTTACAGGCTCAGGTAAGACTTATACCATGGCCAATGTGATTGCCAGAACACAGCGTCCGACCATTGTCATGGCACATAACAAAACGCTGGCAGCGCAGTTGTATGGTGAGTTTAAAGCGTTCTTTCCGAACAACGCAGTCGAATATTTTGTCAGTTATTATGACTATTATCAGCCTGAAGCCTATGTACCATCTTCCGATACTTTTATTGAAAAAGATGCGGCTATTAATGATCATATTGACCAAATGCGACTCTCGGCCACACGTGCTTTGCTAGAGCGTCGTGATGCCATTATTGTCGCATCGGTATCTGCAATTTACGGTTTGGGTGACCCCAATGCTTATATGAGCATGTTGCTGCATGTGGTGCAAGGTGATCGGGTGAATCGTGATGATTTGATCCGTCGTTTGGTGGAAATGCAATATAGCCGTAATGAGCTAGAGTTTTTGCGCGGTACTTACCGTATTCGTGGTGAAATTTTAGATATTTTCCCTGCTGAATCTGATCAGCATGCTATTCGCATAGAATTATTTGATGATGAAGTCGATTCGATTCGTTGGTTTGATCCATTAACAGGCAAATTGGTGCGTAAAGTGCCGCGCGTGACTATTTATCCTAAAAGTCACTATGTTACGCCTAAGGATAATTTGGAACGTGCGATTGGTACCATTAAAGAAGAACTAAAAGAGCGTTTGGTGTTTTTTCGCGAACATGACAAATTGCTAGAAGCGCAGCGCATAGAACAACGTACCCGCTATGATTTAGAAATGATGCAGCAATTGGGCTATACCAACGGCATCGAAAACTATTCACGACATTTGTCTGGACGACCTGCAGGCGAAGCACCGCCCACTTTGTTTGATTATGTACCTGATGATGCCTTGCTGATTATTGATGAATCGCACGTGACCGTTCCGCAAATTGGCGCGATGTATAAAGGTGACCGATCACGTAAAGAAAACTTGGTGAATTATGGTTTCCGTTTACCTAGTGCGTTAGACAACCGTCCAATGAAATTTGAAGAATGGGAGCGCATCGTCCCATCCACAATTTATGTGAGCGCTACACCTGCACAATATGAGTTGGAAAAATCGCAACAAATTGTAGAGCAAGTGGTGCGTCCAACAGGATTGATTGACCCAGAAATTGAAATTCGTCCTGTGTTAACGCAGGTGGATGATGTGCTGTCTGAAATCAATTTGCGTAAAGAATTGAATGAGCGGGTGTTGGTCACCACTTTAACCAAACGCATGGCTGAAGATTTGACCTCGTATTTAAAAGAATACGGCATTCAAGTGGCTTATTTACACTCTGATATTGATACCGTAGAACGCGTCAAAATTATTCACGAATTACGTACAGGCGTGCATGATGTCTTGGTTGGCATTAACCTGTTACGAGAAGGTTTAGACATGCCTGAAGTGTCTTTAGTGGCAATTTTAGATGCCGACAAAGAAGGCTTTTTACGTTCAGAACGTTCGTTGATTCAAACCATTGGACGTGCAGCACGTAACTTGAAAGGTAAAGCAATTTTATATGCAGATCGCATTACCGATTCAATGCAAAAGGCGATAGATGAAACAGAGCGTCGTCGTGCCAAACAAATTGAATTTAATGAATTGCACGGCATTACTCCACGTAGTGCAGTGCGTCAGGTGATTAAAGAAATCGACACAGGTGAAGTGCTGAACGATGAGCAAACTGATGAAAAAATCAATGCACAAAGCCGTGCTTTAAGTGACGATGAACAGCACATTTTGGCTGATCCTAAACTGTATGCCAAACATATTGCCAAACTTGAAAAAGAGATGTTGAAAGCATCTAAAGAACTGCAATTTGAACAAGCGGCTCGTTTACGTGATGAAATTTTGCGTTTAAAAGCGCAAATGTTGCAATCTGGCTAAATTGGGGCGAATTGCACTGTCAGTGTAAGTGCGAGTTTGCATACTAAACTTGCTATGTAAAATTTGAGTTGCAAAAATTACATATCCATACAGTAAATTGAAATGCTTGCGGTTATTTTTGAAGAAGATAAACAAAATTGACTGAACATTAGAGTTTAGAGGTTGGGACAATGGCTAAAAAACTTCCGTTTGCAGGTGCGCGACTTGCCAAAATTGCCCTTGGTGGTGTGGTGCTGATTGGTTTGGGTGCTGCGACTATGGCATATTCCAAAACCAATGAACCGATGAAAACGGTAGAAAAAGTCGAATTAGATAAATATTTAGGCGTTTGGTATGAGGTTGCAAGAAAGCCTTTATATTTCCAAAACAAATGCGGTTCAAATGTAACAGCAGCATATACATTGAATGAAAATGGCAATGTGCAGGTGGATAACCGTTGTATTGCAAAAGATGGCAAACAAATGCGTGCTTTGGGCGAAGCTTTTGTACAAAATGCGCCTTTTAACAGCAAACTCAAAGTTAGCTTTTTACCTGAAGTCATTCGTTGGTTACCTGTAGGGCGTGGTGATTATTGGGTGTTAAAGCTAGATGATGACTATCAAACTGCCTTGGTGGGTGAACCACGCCGTAAATATTTATGGGTACTTTCACGTACGCCGCATCCTGATCAGGCTGTCGTGACTGAATATCTGAACTATGCCAAATCACTCGGTTATGACTTAAGTGATGTGATTTATACCAGACATACGCAAACTAAAAAGTCAGACTAAGTTGCAGCAGCTCCAGAGCTACTTATAGATATAAGCAGACAAACGTATGCAGACCAATTGACCACGCAAAAGCTGCGTGGTTTTTTATATCCTGTCATTTTAAATTTTGAACATTCGATCAATCTCTAAAACAACGTATATATGAGTATAATGCCGACTGATATAGGGGAGAGTCGGATGTATAAAGGCATTGCACTATCGGTTTTAGCATCGGTCACTTTTGGGGTGCTGTATTTTTATACCCAATTACTCAAACCTTTAGACAGCGAAGAAACTTTTGCGTGGCGTATGTTGGCAA
This sequence comes from Acinetobacter sp. YT-02, assembly GCF_002412355.1. Taxonomy (NCBI): domain Bacteria; kingdom Pseudomonadati; phylum Pseudomonadota; class Gammaproteobacteria; order Moraxellales; family Moraxellaceae; genus Acinetobacter; species Acinetobacter sp. YT-02. The sequence goes on along the minus strand of NZ_NOZT01000003.1, from coordinate 93,960 downwards.
CTTTGCCATTCCTAACTTTGTTTATGTGGTGGTCGGGAGATTTAAAACATATTTCCGCGATTTTTCAGCGGCTCAAACAACAACCACAATTCATAATTTGGCTGATTTTTAGTTCTTTTTTATGCACTACGCAATTGTGGTTATTTTTGTGGGGGCCGATTAACGGGCGTGGTTTGCAGGTTTCTTTGGGTTATTTCTTATTGCCTTTGATCATGGTTTTGCTTGGCTGTGTGCTATATAAAGAAAAGTTATCGACTTGGCAGATGGCAGCAGTTGCCTTAGCCGTGCTAGGTGTCAGTCATGAAATCTGGCGCATTGGCACGGTGGCGTGGGAAACCTTATATGTGGCATTTGCCTATCCTTTATATTTCTTTTTACGTCGGGTCTTTCAAACCGATCACTTGGGCGGGTTTTGGTGGGATTTACTGCTAGTTATTCCTGTCGCGGTATATTTAGGCTTTTATTATAGTGACAGTGTAAATGTCATCGCAGCTTTTCCATATTTAATTTGGTCGGTACTTGGATTGGGCTTTTTAAGTGCATTGGGACTTGGCAGTTATATTTTGGCCAGCCGCCATTTGCCTTTTGTGATTTTTGGTTTACTGAGTTATTTAGAACCTGTGCTGTTGGCTTTTGTGTCTATGTTGTTAGGTGAACGAGTTGAAGCAGGGGAATGGCTGACTTATATCCCAATTTGGTTGGCAGTTGCATTATTGGTGGTTGAAGGGTGTTTGCATTTAAGAAAACAAAAAATGAATCAGCAAGATTTACAGCAGAAGATTCAACAGTCATCTGGACAATAAAAGCCGTCGCTGTGGTGAGATATTCAAATTTCCAAGAGGATAATCGAGTTTGGCATCATCCTCTTTTTCTTCTAAAAAATTGAACTTTTGTTGAAAAAACTAAAATCACAAAAATAATTACAACTATTTTATGAATTTATAGTGAATATATAGGAAAATAGTCGGGTCAGTACCAGCTTTTGATTCAATCTTGACGACAATTCCATTACAATTATCGGGTTTTGAAATTCATGCCTAGATATACAATTAATTAGAGGACGTATCTGTGAGCAAAGAGACTATCATCGCCCTACACGCAGAGCACCAAGGTCGCTGGAAAAACCGTGAAGAAATCGCGGAACGTATGATTGCTTTACTCGGTCAGTTGTACCGTGAAAAAAATATCATGGTTTCAGTTTTTGGTCGTTCTTTAGTTAACCGTTCTGTGATTCAAATTTTGAAAGCACACCGTCGTACTCGTATGATGGACGTAGAACTTTCAGTTGTTCACACTTTCCCATTGCTTGAAGCTTTGGCAAAAGTAGACAACATCGGTTCAGCAGAAATCGACTTAGGTAAACTTGCTGTTGAATATAAAGAAAAAGGCGGCGATGTAAATGCATTTGTTGCAGACGCTGTGAAATCTTTAGCGGGCAATCCAACAACTGTAGAAAGCAAAGATGTTGTACTTTACGGTTTTGGTCGTATTGGTCGTATCCTTGCGCGTTTAATCATTGGTCAATCTGGTCTTGGCCGTGGCTTAAACCTTAAAGCAATTGTGGTACGTAAATCGTCTGATGGTGATTTAGAAAAACGTGCGTCTTTATTGCGTCGTGACTCTATTCACGGTCCATTTGCAGGCACGATTTCTGTAGATGAAGAAAATGAAGCAATTATCGCAAATGGTAACTTCATTAAAGTGATCTATGCGTCTAACCCATCTGAAGTAGACTATACGGCTTATGGCATCAACAATGCATTGGTGATTGACAACACAGGTAAATGGCGTGATGCAGAAGGTCTTGCACAACACCTTCAATGCCCAGGTGCTGCACGCGTAATTTTAACTGCACCTGGTAAAGGTGACATGAAAAACGTGGTGTACGGTGTTAACCAAGCAGACATTCTTGATGAAGATACCATTATTTCTGCAGCAAGCTGTACAACAAACGCAATTACACCAACTTTAAAAGTGTTGCATGACAAGTACACTGTTGTGAATGGTCACGTTGAAACTGTTCACTCATTCACTAACGACCAAAACTTGATTGATAACTATCACAAGGCAGATCGTCGTGGTCGTGCAGCAACATTAAACATGGTTATTACCGAAACAGGTGCAGCAAAAGCAGTGGCGAAAGCATTGCCTGCATTACAAGGTAAATTAACAGGTAACTCTGTACGTGTTCCAACGCCAAACGTATCACTTGCAATCTTGAACTTAACGCTTGAGAAAGAAGTAGATCGCGAAGAAGTGAACGAATACATTCGTCAAATTTCAATTCACTCTAATCTTCAAGGTCAAATTGGTTATACCAACTCGACTGAAGTGGTTTCAAGTGACTTCATTGGTTCGCGTACTGCAGGTGTATTTGATGCGCAAGCAACCATTACTTCAGGCAACCGTTTAACTGCTTACGTTTGGTATGACAACGAAGTAGGTTATAGCTGCCAAGTATTGCGTATTGCTGAACAAATGGGCGGCGTAAGCTATCCTAAAGTTCCTGCTGAAACAAATGCATAATTTGTAGATACAGAATTTAAAATCAAAAAGAGCTTCAAATGAAGCTCTTTTTTTTGCATTTATTTCATTCTTAAATATAAGGATGAGTGTTGAAATTTCCACCTAATACGCTATCCTAAACTTACCAAAATAAAGTCTATGCTAAAAAGTAAGTAGATTTGATTTTGCTTTCAAGCTTTCAAAGCCTGAACAATAGAAATAACAGAAGGATACCGTTATGCAATATGCAACCAGTCACTTACTCGGGCAAGTCCTTGCTAAAGATTGTCCATCACGGATTCGTTTAGAACATTTAGCCAATAAATGGTCAATGTTGGTGTTGCATTGTTTAAGCGAAGGTTTGCACCGCTTTAGTGAGCTAAGACAGCGCATTGAAGGGGTGAGTGAAAAAATGCTGGCGCAAATCCTGAAAACTCTTGAGCAAGATGGGTTAATTTTACGTACAGTTTACCCAACGGTGCCGCCTAAAGTGGAATATCAACTCACTTTTGAAGGCTCACAAATTGCAGCAAGAGTGAATCAACTGATTGAGTATTTAGAACAGCATTTGCCTGAAACTTCACAGCAATCTTCTCACTAATGGATTACTCATCTTTTAGGGAAGTCGCTGTAGATGTTCCTACTCCAAAGCACATTCTGGATGATTAAATAGTGCGTCGATGTGAAAAATCATAACGATCAATCAGCAAAATCCCGATGGCAAATACCAAAATACTGACAACACAACCCATCCAGCCCCGGTGTTGCCATGCGTAGACCGCCGTCAGTGAACCAAGTGCTGCACCTGAAAAATAAATAGTCATATATACCGCATTAATGCGGGAACGTGCGGTGGCATCAATTCGGTACACCAAGTTTTGATTCAATACGTGAAAAGCAGTTAGACCAAAATAACTCATCAATACGCCAACGGCATAAGCCACAATATTCTGCTGTGCAAAAAAGAGTGGAATGCAAGAAAACAACATCAAGCCAATACATAATATTGCGACAAAATTCTCACGACCTTTGCCGACCGTTTTACCCGACCAACTTGACGAGAAAATTCCAATCACACCCAATAAACCAAAAAGCCCAATTTGAAAATCACTAAAATAATAAGGCGGATTGGCTAAAACAAAAGTCATGGAAGTAAAAACCAAGGACAAAATGGCAAAGCCCAAAGCGCCCGCGCACGCTCTACGAATTAAATGTGGTTGGGTTATAGCCAACTGAATTAAAGAACGATAAATGCCTGCCACAGTCAAATTTTTATTGGCAGCTGTAGAGGGAAGTTTTGTCCACATTAAGCCTGCAAAAAGTAGGGTGATGATGCCGCTGCTGAAATAGACAGCTTCCCAAGACCAATAGGTCGATACAAAACCCGCGAAAGTGCGCGATAAAATAATCCCCATTACCAAGCCACTCATCAATTTGCCGACAATGGCAGCACTCGATTCAGGTGGACTGATGCTAGATGCAAATGGAATAAGCACTTGTGCAGAAATCGCACCAAAAGTGGCACATACGGTAAAGAAATACAGCATGGCTAAATTGCTGCTAAAAGACAGCAAAATTTGCGAAAACGCAGCAAAAACCATCAGACTGACAATCAATTTACGCTTATTTAGCAAGTCACCTAAAGGCACGAGTAACATTAAACCTAGTCCATAGCCTATTTGTGCCAAAACCACAGCAAAGCCTGCCTGACTGGTGCTAATTCCTAAACTTTTTTCAATTGAATAAATTAAAGGCTGATTAAAATATGCCGATCCCGCACACAAGCCACAGGCGGTTGCCATGAGTAAAATAAATTTAGGCGATAAAGCAGGCGTGGTTGTGGTGGCAACAGCATTAGACATGGCGGCAGAAAGCAAACAAGGGTTAAAGCACTATAAGAACTTAGATGGCGAAGGAGAAATAAGAAAAAACGATCATATCATTGCTAAAAGAAATGAGTGTTTTGAACAATCAAGGATAAAAAGCATCTACGCATACGATTGCATAAATATAATTCGAGAAATTCTCTAAAATATGGCAGAATATACGGCTTTTAAAGTTTTAGAGGATTGGCAAGATGCGCTTTGTTGATGAAGCAGTCATTACCGTAGAGGCTGGCGACGGTGGCAATGGCGTAGCCAGTTTTCGCCGAGAGAAATTTGTACCATTTGGTGGGCCAGATGGCGGTGATGGTGGTCGTGGCGGCAGTATTTTTATTCAAGCCGACGACAACGCAAGCACCCTTGTAGATTATCGTTATACCCGTAAATTTCGCGCTGAACGTGGTAAAAACGGTTCGGGCGCAAACTGTGCAGGTCGTGGTGGTGAATCTGTCGTTTTGACCGTTCCAGTGGGCACAACCATTGTTGATACAGACTCTGGCGATATTATTGCAGATTTAGTCGAAAGCGGTCAGAAAGTATTGGTCGCTCAAGGCGGTGATGGTGGTTTAGGGAATACTCACTTTAAATCATCTACCAACCGTACACCGCGTAAATTCACGCATGGTACGAAAGGTGAGTTTCGTGAAATCCGTCTGGAGTTGAAAGTCCTTGCCGATGTAGGCTTGCTGGGCATGCCAAATGCGGGTAAATCGACCTTTATTCGTGCCGTGTCTGCGGCAAAACCAAAAGTTGCTGACTATCCATTTACCACCATGGTGCCAAATTTAGGCGTGGTGGATGCAGATCGTCATCGTTCTTTTGTCATGGCAGATATTCCAGGACTGATTGAAGGTGCAGCAGAAGGCGCAGGTTTGGGGATTCGCTTCCTGAAACACTTGGCGCGTACTCGTATTTTGTTGCACATTGTGGATGTTCAACCTATTGATGGTTCTGATCCTGCGTACAATGCCAAAGCAATTCTGCAAGAGTTGGAAAAATTCTCTCCAACTTTGGCAAAGTTACCAATCGTGTTGGTGTTGAATAAACTTGATCAACTTCCTGAAGATTCACGTGAAGAATGGTGTAAACACATTCTTGAAGAATTGCAGTGGGATGGCCCTGTGTTCAAAACTTCAGGTTTAATGTCTGAGGGTACACAGCAAGTGGTGTATTACTTGATGGATCAAATTGAACAACAACGCGAACGCGAAGTTGAAGATCCTGAGTACGCAGCAGAAATGAAAGCATTCCGTGATCAGCTGGAAGCTGAAACACGTGAACAAACCATTGCCGCGAAAGAAGCGTATCGTGAGATGCGCCGTCAGCAACGTCTTGCAGGTATGCTGGGCGATGATGACGAAGACGATGATGGTGAAGATGGCGAAGTAGAAGTGTACTACGTACGCTAAGCGCTACAAAAAGTGACTGAGGACAAGATGATAGAAGTGGTAGATGGGCAACGTCAGCTCAAGGGTTGTAAACGAATCGTTGTTAAAATCGGATCATCTTTACTCACAGCCAATGGGCAAGGTTTAGATTTGGATGCAATCTCGCATTGGGCGGGACAAATTGCAGATCTACACAATGCTGGACACGAAATTATTTTGGTGTCATCGGGAGCTGTGGCTGAAGGTATGGTGCGAATGAAACTTGAGCATCGACCCACTGATCTACCCAGTCTTCAGGCATGCGCTGCCATTGGTCAAATGGGTCTGATTCAGACTTGGTCAAGTGTGCTGGAAAAACACCAGATTCAAACTGCACAAGTCCTATTAACCCATGATGATTTGGCAGATCGTCGTCGTTATTTAAATTCCTGTGATGCATTGCAAAACCTGATTGAATGGCGCGTGATTCCTGTCATCAATGAAAATGACACAGTCTCTACTGATGAAATTCGCTTTGGTGATAATGACACTTTGGCTGCGATGGTAGCAGGGCAGGTACATGCAGATTTGTTGATTATTTTGACCGATCAACAAGGTATGTTTGACTCCGATCCACGTTCTAATCCAAATGCAAAACTGTTCCATACTGTACGTGCTTTAGATGAAAGTCTGTTTGATATGGCAGGTGGTGGCGGCAAGTTCGGGCGCGGCGGCATGCTGACCAAAGTCCGTGCAGCGCGTTTAGCGGCTAAATCGGGTTGTCCAACTTTAATTGCCAGTGGTGAAAGTGACAACGTGCTTGCGCGTTTAATGGCGGGCGAAATGTTGGGTACGCTGTTCATTACCGACAATGACCGTATTGCAGCGCATCAACAGTGGTTGGCGGCACATTTACAAACGGCAGGACGTTTGGTGATTGATGATGGCGCAGTCAAAGCCATTAAAGAAAATCATCGCAGTTTATTGCCTGTGGGTGTAAAAGCGGTAGAAGGGCATTTTGAACGTGGCGATGTGGTGGAGTGTGTAGATACACAAGGTCATCGTGTCGCTGTGGGACGTGTTAATTTTAGTTCACGTTCTGCAGATTTGGTCAAAGGCTTGGCTTCTGACAAAGTGCATCAGGTGTTAGGCGAGGCACGTTCGTTGGAGATGATCCATCGCAATCACATGGCGATTTATTGATGATGCTGTAAGTTATCATTCAATTGAAGTTATCAAAAAAAACCGCTTGGAATATCTAAGCGGGTTTTTTATTACTTAAACAACGCATGTCATGCTTCAGGTTTATTTAAACTGAATCGTTCCATTTGCATTGACTGTAATTTTAGATTCACCTGCTGCCATATCTTGATCAGCTACAGCCGTTTCTGCGACTGCAAATTTTGCCATGCTTGCGCGCATAACAGGCTGCGGGAAATAAGAATTGGTGTTTAGGTTCAAGTTTACCAAGTTATAGCCCGATTTATTCCAAGCCTGACTTAACATTTGCGCACGTTGTTGAAAGTTTTTAGATGCTTCGACCATCAACTCATTTTCAACTTTTTTACGTTGTGCATCAGACACGCTAAAATTAATAGATTGGGTCTGAAAGTTTTGTTGTAGCTCGCTCACCAATTGGCTTGCTGCTTTAAAATCGGTACTTTGTACCCGTACCTCTGCACGACCGCGCCATTCTTTTAACTTACGACTGTCATTGTCGTAAATTGGATAGGTGGTTTGTGAGCCCGTTTCAACTTTCACTTGTGGATACTTACGTGCAGTTGCAATGGCTTGGCTCATTAACTGGTTAATTTGTGATGCAAGTTCAGCAGGCTGTTTGTGACTTTTTTCAATATATAACACAGCGTGCATTTGATCATTTGAAACTTCGCGTGTAGCTTCGGCTTGAACATTGACGATATTGTAATTTAAAGATTCATTTTGTTGGGCAAAAGCAGTGCTTGCAGCACCAACAGCCAACAGGGTAGCAGCGAGAGAAAGTAAGCGCATATTTTGACCTATTATTCAGGGGATCAGGATTTATGAAAAGCGTTTGAATTGATTTAAATAGTAACTTTGCTTTGTGAGGATTTTTAGTTGAATTTGTGGTGGCTTTGTAAAATATGCGTTAAAAATTGCAGCAAAAAAGCATTTATAAAATTCAATAAAAATAATGATCTATACTATTTTGAAAATAAATGCTGCATGACTTGAGAGATTGTGCAAAAAAACGTATAAAGGAAGTGGAAAGAGTTAAATTTTCTTTCCTTTGTCACAATGTAAGATGATAATTCAATCGAATCATCTGCAAGATATGTTTTTTCGATGAAATTAGGCAATATTTGGGTTAAACCTGTTTATTTTCTAGAAAAATTAGGTATTATCCCGCTTCCTAGTCTTGAAGAACAAAACTCTATCTCGCTAGATCAAAAAAGCACCGAGTCAAAGGACCGCAAGTCACCAGACTTATTTCTTTCAACCCATATCAGAGATGGTAATTCGATATGAGCGTTACTTCTGTAAACCCTGCCAACCATTCCACAAACGAATACTACTTGACTCGCCAAAGTCAGATGGAATCGAATGTGCGTAGTTATCCTCGTAAATTACCGTTAGCGATAGCGAAAGCACTGGGTTGTTGGGTTACCGATGTTGAAGGTACTGAGTACCTAGATTGTTTGGCTGGGGCAGGAACCTTGGCATTGGGCCATAACCATCCTGCGGTGGTTCAAAGCATCCAAGACACTTTAGCGAGTGGTTTGCCATTACATACCCTAGATTTAACGACACCTTTGAAAGATGCTTTTACTGAAGCGTTACTTTCACACATGCCTGGTGGTCAAGAAGAATACTGCTTGCAGTTCTGTGGTCCTACAGGTGCAGATGGCACAGAAGCGGCAATCAAACTTGCAAAAACCTATACAGGTCGTAGCTCAGTCATCAGCTTCTCAGGTGGCTATCATGGTATGACTCATGGTTCATTGGCGATGACAGGTAACTTGTCTGCAAAAAACGCAGTCAATGGTTTAATGCCTGGTGTTCAATTTATGCCATATCCGCATGAATACCGCTGCCCACTTGGTATTGGCGGTGAAGCGGGTGTAGATGCTTTAACGTATTATTTTGAAAACTTCATTGAAGATGTAGAAAGCGGTGTAACTAAGCCTGCAGCTGTGATTCTTGAAGCAATTCAAGGTGAAGGCGGTGTAGTGACTGCACCAATTAAATGGTTGAAAAAAATCCGCGAAGTGACTGAAAAGCACAACATCGTTTTAATTTTAGACGAAGTTCAAGCGGGCTTTGCACGTTCAGGCAAAATGTTTGCATTTGAACATGCAGGTATTGAGCCAGACGTGATTGTAATGTCTAAAGCTGTTGGTGGTGGTTTGCCATTGGCTGTACTTGCAATTAAACGTAAGTTTGACGCATGGCAGCCTGCAGGTCACACGGGTACTTTCCGTGGTAATCAATTGGCAATGGGTACAGGTCTTGTAGTACTTAAAACCATTAAAGAACAAAACTTGGCACAAAACGCACAAGAGCGTGGTGAGTTCTTACAAGCTGAATTGAAAAAATTAGCTGTTGAATTCCCATGTATTGGTAACGTGCGTGGTCGCGGTTTAATGATTGGTATCGAAATTGTAGATGAACGCCAAGAAAAAGACCGTTTAGGTGCTTATCCAGCAGATTCTCAATTGGCTGCTGCTGTTCAGGCTGCATGTTTTGACAACAAATTGTTGCTTGAGAAAGGTGGTCGTGGTGGTACGGTAATCCGTTTACTTTGTCCACTCATCATTACTCAAGAAGAGTGTGTAGAAGTTATCGCTCGCTTCAAGAAAGCAGTTGCTGAAGCGTTAGTCGCAGTTCGAGGCGCATAAGTTTATGGTAGATTTTGCAGAACATCGTAAAGCGTTACTCTGCAATGATGCTCAATCCATTGCTGACTACAGTGCAGCAATGGAACAAGCGACTCAAGCAGTCGCGGCATGGTTGCAAAATGACAAAATGTACACAGGCGGTAGCATTAAAGAATTGCGTGAAGCGATTTCTTTCCAACCTGCAAAAGAAGGCTTGGGTGTACAAAAGTCATTGGAACGCATGGTTGAGCTTTTCTTAAACAAAAGTTTAAAAGTTCATCATCCACATTCTTTGGCACATTTGCATTGTCCAACTATGGTGGCAAGCCAAATTGCAGAAGTTCTCATTAACGCAACCAACCAATCTATGGACTCTTGGGATCAAAGCCCTGCAGGTTCATTGATGGAAGTACAACTAATTGACTGGTTACGTCAAAAAGTTGGCTATGGTGCAGGTCAAGCGGGCGTGTTCACTTCAGGTGGTACGCAGTCAAACTTGATGGGTGTGTTATTGGCGCGTGATGCGTGTATTGCAAAGAACTGGAAAGATGAAAACGGTAATCCGTGGTCTGTTCAGCGCGATGGTATTCCAAGCGATGCAATGCGTAATGTGAAAGTCATTTGTTCTGAAAATGCACACTTCTCTGTGCAAAAGAACATGGCGATGATGGGTATGGGCTTCCAATCGGTTGTTACTGTACCTGTTAATGAAAATGCACAAATGGACGTGGTTGCACTTGAGCAAACCATGGCGCATTTAAAATCTGAAGGTAAGATCGTTGCGTGTGTGGTTGCGACTGCAGGTACAACCGATGCAGGCGCGATTGATCCGCTTAAAAAGATTCGTGACATCACTAATCAATATGGCGCGTGGATGCACATTGACGCAGCTTGGGGTGGTGCATTAATTCTTTCTAACAGTCATCGTGACATGCTTGATGGTATTGAGCTGTCTGATTCTGTGACACTGGATTTCCATAAGCATTACTTCCAAACTATTTCGTGCGGTGCATTCTTACTGAAAGATGAAGCGAACTATCGTTTCATGCACTATGAAGCAGAATATTTGAACTCTGCTTATGATGAAGAACATGGCGTACCAAACTTGGTGTCTAAGTCATTGCAAACAACGCGTCGTTTTGATGCGTTGAAACTTTGGATGACGATTGAAGCATTAGGTGAAGAGCTTTACGGTTCTATGATTGATCATGGTGTGAAGCTAACCCGTGACGTTGCTGATTATATTAAAGCGACTGCAGGTTTAGAATTGTTGGTTGAACCACAATTTGCTTCAGTGTTGTTCCGTGTTGTGCCTGAAGGTTATCCTGCAGAGTTCTTGGATAGCTTGAACCAAAACGTGGCAGATGAATTATTTGCACGTGGTGAGGCCAATATTGGTGTAACTAAAGTCGGTAATGTTCAATCATTGAAGATGACGACTTTAAGTCCAGTGGCAACACTTGAAAACGTGAAAAACTTGTTAGGCCTAGTATTGGCAGAAGCAGATCGCATTAAAGATGCGATTGTCGCGGGTACTTATACGCCACCAATCGACTAATGCTTTCATTATTCAGATTGTTATGAAATACAACAAAATAAGTCACTACGGTGGCTTTTTTTGTGTCTGATTAAAAATATTGCAGTGAAGTGTTGTACCGTTCTTGCTTGAATTTTGTGATGGATTGGGTGTTTTGGGCTCAAATAATGCACTGCGGATGTCATAAAAATTACGCAATTGGCGAATAAACCATCAATTTTGGTAGAAAAAACCATAAATAATGATGACATTGGCATGAATTATTACAATTTGAAATTTAAATACTGAAAAAAAATAAGCACTCTAGTGTTTTATTAGTTATTGATTTTAAATCATTTAAAAATTATTTCAGATACGAAAAGCAAATATAACCAAAGCGTAACAAAGCTGTAACATGGTTGTCATATTATAAAACCACAATGCAGTTATCGAAATAAGTACAAAACTTAATAACAAGTGACGTACTCCGAACTTGCATACTATGAGAGAGAACAGAATGCGCTTTACTAACATCGCCATTGCTTTAGCCGTATCTGCAGCAGCTGTAACAACTGCTAACGCAGCTCGTGACACCATCCAAATCGCGGGTTCTTCAACCGTTCTACCATACGCAAGTATTGTAGCAGAAGAATTTGGTAATACTTTCCCACAATTCAAAACTCCAGTTGTTGGTTCAGGCGGTTCTTCAGGTGGTTTGAAGCAGTTCTGTACAGGTGTGGGTGATAACACAATCGACATCGCGAACTCATCTCGTAAAATTAAAGATTCAGAATTAGCTGCTTGTAAAAAAGCAGGCGTAAACCAAGTTTTAGAAATTAAAATTGGTTACGACGGTATCGTATTTGCTTCTAACGCAAACAAAGCGGCTTACAAATTAAAGCCTTACCATGTATATGCAGCAATTGCAGCTCAATTACCATCTAAAGGTAAAATGGTTGCTAACCCATATACACGTTGGAACCAAATTGACAAAACACTTCCAAACGAGCCTATTACACTTGTAATTCCAGCGTCTAACCACGGTACACGTGAAGTGTTCCAAGAGAAAATGGTTGATGCAGGCTGTGAAGCTTATGCTGCAATCAAAGCATTAGACAAAGATGCGCAAAAGAAAGCGTGTACTACTTTCCGTAAGGATGGTCGTGTAATCGAAATCGCGGGTGACTACACAGAAACACTGGCACGTTTGAAAACTTCTCCAAGCGCAGTAGGTGTATTCGGCTTAGGTTTCTATGACCAAAACCGTGACCGTTTACGTGTTGCAACTGTAAACAACGTAGCGCCATCTGAAAACACAATTTTAAATGGTTCTTACCCTGTATCACGTCCATTGTTCTTCTACGTGAAAGGTGAGCACCTTAAATCAATCAAAGGTTTACCGCAATTTACTGAATACTTCTTGAGCAAGAAAGTATCTGGTAAAGGTTCTAAATTAGACAAAGCAGGTTTGATCTCTATGTCTGACAAAGAGCGTGCACAAGTTCTTGCTAACTTCAAAGCTGGTAAAGCGGTTAAGTAATTTGAGTTAAAGCAGCTGATGGCAGGGAACAACCTGCCATCGGCTTTTTGCTAAGAAATGTTTTTTCAAAAACACAAATTGAAAAAACAGTGGAGAATACATGAATCTGCTACTCATAGGTGTGTTATTGGCGATTATCGCCGTAGCCTATCAAATCGGGTTAAGCAAGAGCCGTAACCTAGCAGGTAAGGGAAATAACTCTGCAATGTTACATTCACGCCCAGGATATTATGGCGCGTTGGTAGCATTATGGTGTGGTATTCCTGCTTTTTTAATTTTGATTGTTTGGAACTTGGTTGAACCAAGTATTCTAGAGCAAGTGGTAATTAATAATGTGCCAGCGCACATTGCTGCAAGCCTAGACCCTGCAAGTACAAGTGTTTTGGTTGATCGCGTACAAGCCATTGCATCTGGTTTTGGTGTAAGTGATACACCTGCTGCATACGAAGTTGCAGCGGCAGAGCAATTAGCGAAAATTGAAACCATTGGTTCTTATGCCAAACTTGCGGTGGTGATCTGTGCGGCCTTATTTGGTTTGCTGTGGGCAAAGAAACGTGTTTCACAACAATTCCGCGCACGTAACCAAGTTGAAAAAATCATCAACATTTCTTTGGCATTATGTTCTGGTGTTGCGATTCTAACTACGGTTGGTATTGTGATGTCCATGTTCAGTGAAGCGATGCGATTCTTTAGTTTCGTTAGCCCACTGGATTTCTTCTTTGGTACAGTCTGGAACCCTGGTTTTAGCACCTCGGGTAGTGCAGATGGCAGTTATGGTTTACTTCCATTACTGTGGGGTACATTGATGGTGAGTGGTATTGCTTTATTAGTTGCAGTACCTATTGGTTTAATGATCGCCATTTACCTTGCAGAATATGCATCGCCTAAATTCCGTGCATGGGCAAAGCCGACCATTGAAGTTTTAGCAGGTATTCCGACCATTGTGTACGGTGTATTTGCCATGATGATCATCGGCCCGTTCCTTAAAACTGCGGGTGCAATCATTGGACTAGATATTAATGCCACGAGTGCATTAACCGCTGGTTTAGTGATGGGCATCATGATTATTCCTTTTGTATCTTCATTGTCTGATGACATTATTACGCAAGTGCCGCGTGCGCTGCGTGATGGTTCTTTAGGCTTGGGTGCAACCAAATCTGAAACCATTCGTCGCGTGGTGATGCCAGCTGCATTACCAGGGGTGATTGGTGCATTCTTACTTGCTGCGTCACGTGCAATTGGCGAAACCATGATTGTGGTGTTGGCTGCAGGTAATAGTCCTTTACTACACGCAAACCCATTAGAAGCGGTATCTACGGTTACGATTACGATTGTGAACCAATTAACAGGTGATACAGATTTCGCAAGTCCGCAGGCATTGGTTGCTTTCGCACTTGGTTTGACCCTGTTCGTGATTACCTTAGGTTTGAACATTGTTGCACTATACATCGTGCGTAAATATCGTGAGCAATACGACTAATGAGTACTTCAAATACATCGTCTTTGGATCAGTTAGATCCACAAGCTGCTGCCGAATTACGTGAACAACGTAAAAAAACCATCGCCAGTTCATTGGGTAAGCGTCATCGTAAGGAAAAAACCTTCCGCTTGATGGGTTTCTCGGCAGTTATTGCAGGTTTATTCTTTGTCGTATTGTTATTCGGCAGTATCTTATCTAAAGGTTTGCCTGCGTTCTGGCAAAGCAGCATGAGCCTTCCAATTTACTTCGATCCAGCGATTGTCAATGCAGGTCCAAAACCTAAGGCGATTGCAGGCGAGTCACCAGCACAATACGAAGACCGTATGATTGCGTGGCAAACCGAAATGGGTATGGTCGATTGGGATGCTTTAATCGTGAATGGTATTGTGGCGAAAGACAAAGCGCTTGAAGCTAAGCGTGATGATCTTGGTTACTTATATACCAGTTCTGAAGCATACCGTATTCGTGACATGGTCTTGGCTGATCCTTCTTTAATTGGTCAAACCAAAGAAGTGAAAGTACTTGCAGATGCTAACGTAGATGTATGGTTAGAAGGTAATATTGACCGTAGCCTGCCAGATGAGCAGCAACAGTTAAGCCCTGAAGTACGTCAATTGGCAGACAAGTTAGAGTCACAAGGCATTATTGAAAGTACATTCAATACCAACATTTTTGTTAGCCCAGACTCACGTAGTTCTCCTGCAACATCTGGTTTGGCGGGTGCATTCATGGGTTCTTTATTCATGATGCTAATTGTGATCTTTATTTCGATTCCAATTGGTGTGGCATCGGCAATTTACTTAGAAGAATTTGCGCCAAAAAATGCCATTACTGATATTATTGAAGTGAACATTAACAACTTGGCTGCTGTACCTTCTATTGTGTTCGGTTTGTTAGGTGCTGCCATCTTTATTGGTTGGATGCACTTACCATTGTCTGCACCGTTGGTGGGTGGTTTAGTGTTAAGTTTAATGACTTTACCAACCGTAATTATTACCACACGTGCATCGTTAAAAGCAGTGCCACCGTCTATTCGTCAGGCAGCTTTAGGTTTGGGCGCATCGCGTTTACAAACTGTGTTCCACCATGTACTCCCACTTGCATTACCGGGTATTTTAACGGGTGCAATTATTGGTGTCGCACAAGCTTTAGGTGAAACTGCACCATTGTTATTAATTGGTATGAGTGCCTTTGTTGCCAGTGTACCAGCAACTCCATTTGATCAATCTACTGCGTTACCTGTGCAAATTTTCTTATGGCAGGGTAATGAATTGCGTAACTTCTTTGAAGGACGTACCGCTGCAGCCATTATCGTATTGCTTGCGTTAATGATTGGCTTGAACAGCCTTGCAATCTGGTTACGTAAGAAGTTTGAAGTACGCTGGTAATTGAGGGCAGAATATGAATACTGTAGCAAGCACAGAAAAACCAAATTCCTTAGAACAGGATAAACAAGTGAATCCACAGCAAAGCCAATTTACATCTCCAGATGTAGAGCAGAAGCAATCATCAACTTCGTTTGTTTCACAGTTTGATACACAAGCGTCTAGCAAAAAAGAAGCGAAATCTTCAAATGTAAAGTTAAGCACCAATGACGTGCATGTGTATTATGGTGAGTCTGAAGCCATCAAAGGTATTGATTTAAATATCTATGAAAATGAAGTGATTGCATTTATTGGTCCATCTGGTTGCGGTAAATCTACTTTCTTGCGTACTTTAAACCGTATGAACGACACCATTGATAGCTGTCGTGTAACGGGTAAAGTGATGTTGGATAACCAAGACATTTATGATCCTAACCTTGACGTCGTATTATTACGTGCGCAAGTTGGTATGGTGTTCCAAAAGCCAAACCCATTTCCAAAATCAATTTTTGAAAACGTAGCCTATGGCCCTAAACTGCATGGTTTAGCGCGCGATAAATACGATTTGGAAGAAATTGTAGAAAACAGTTTGCGTAAAGCTGGTTTGTGGGATGAAGTGAAAGACCGTTTGAATCAACCAGGTACTGGTTTGTCGGGTGGTCAGCAACAACGTCTTTGTATCGCACGTACCATTGCGGTAAGTCCAGAAGTAATTTTAATGGATGAACCATGTTCGGCACTTGACCCAATTGCAACGGCAAAAGTAGAAGAATTAATTTCTGAACTTTCTACTCAATATACAATTGCAATTGTAACGCACTCTATGCAACAGGCAGCACGTGTATCTGACCGTACTGCATACTTCCATTTGGGTGATTTGATTGAAGTGAATGCAACTGAAAAAGTATTTACTCAGCCAGACCATCAATTAACAGAAGCGTATATTACAGGTCGTTTTGGTTAATTTTCAAAATCTGTATAAAAGGACCGCAAATCAAACCGATTTGCGGTTTTTTTATGACGAATGTTTAGTACCTAGCATGATTTTGCTTTTGCACAAATTAAACGGTAATGAGATTTAAAATCGATTAAATTAAGCAAATCAACAAGGTGATATTGAATTTTTAAGTTCAGCCCTCATCTTAAGCTAAGCACAAATAAAATTGAGAATTGCGGATCTATGTTATTTCATTTACCTAAATTACCTGCCGAAATTCGTATTAGCCATTTAAATGCGCGAATTAACGAACAACGAAAAAAAATTGCGCAAACTACGGCATCTAAACTTGAGTTGTTGCAACTTAGCCAACAAATGGCACGTGAAGCACGAGCCCGTAAAAAGAACAATCAAAAAATTTATGTACTTGACTTTAAAGGCGATACAGCCGCATCAGCAGTAGAGCAATTACGTGAAGAAATCACTTTGGTTTTGGCAACAGCAAAAGCAGGTCGTGACCGTGTGGTGGTGCGCCTAGAAAGCCCTGGTGGCATGGTACATGGCTATGGACTTGCTGCTGCGCAATTGGTACGTTTACGTGATGCAGGATTTCATTTAACCATTTGTGTCGATAAAGTTGCGGCAAGTGGTGGCTATATGATGGCATGCATTGGTTCAGAAATTGTGTCAGCGCCATTTGCCATTTTGGGTTCTATTGGAGTAGTGGCACAAGTACCGAACTTTAATCGTTTGCTGAAAGAAAAAAATATAGATTTTGAGATGTACACCGCAGGTGAATATAAACGCACCGTGACCATGTTTGGTGAAAATACCGCAGAAGGCAAAGCAAAATTTGAACAAGAGTTGCAGCAAACCCATATTCTGTTTAAGCACTTTGTTGAAAAGTACCGCCCACAACTGAATGTTGAAAAAGTCGCAACAGGTGAGCATTGGTATGGTCAGGATGCTTTAGATTTAAATTTGGTGGATAAACTACAAACTTCAGATGAGTACTTACTGAGCTTATTGCCACAGCATGATATTTATGTAATTCAAACTCGTAAAAAACCAACATTGGGTGAAAAACTGGGTTTACAAGCGGCACAAATGGCAGACAGTCTGATTCCAGCTGTAATGAATAAACTGGTCGATAGCCTAAGCAAAGCCAATGGTAGTTTGCTGCAAATTCGTGATCCCAAATTATAATAGGGATCATCTAACTTCTATAAATTGCGCTCAATTGAGCGCAATTTTTTTATTCATATTTTATAAAAAATTAAAGTTTTTAGGTCTTTGATTTAAGCATCTTAATTTTCAATTCAGCTTGATGCGATATCTTGGTAATAAGAAAAAAACACCTAGCCAGGTTGAATATGCAAACAAATATTGTGCCAGCGAAGCAATCAACATCTACAGATCTAATGATTCGTTTTTTACATATGGTGATGCTACTGAGCTTTACAGGGGCATATTTAACAGGCGATGCGGAAGAATGGCATCAGTTGCACATGGCTTTTGGTTACACTTTGGGAATTAGTTTAGCTTTACGAATAGTGTGGCAGGTGTTGAGTATGTTGAACAGCACACAGCCACCAGGGATTTCTAGACGTTTAGGCATGATCCAACAATTTATAAAACGCTATTGGAAACAGCCTCAGCAGTATTTTTCACTGCAGTTTTTAAAGTCGGGTAGTTCCAGTGCGTTTCAATTTAGTATTTTGTTGATTTGGTTAGCATTGCCTTTAACTGTGTTGGCTGGATTTTTCACCGATTATACCCAAAGTCATACCTTAAAAGAGGTGCATGAATTTGCTGCAAATTTATTCTTAGCTGCAGTGTTGGTGCATTTAGCAAGCTTAACTTTAAGCAGTGTATTGTTTAAAAAATGGCTTGCCAAAACTATGTTTTGGGGTTCAGGTAAACCCACAGTATTCACAGTGCTGGTCTGGATGATTTCAGTTGCAAGTTTAGCTGGTTTTTGGTGGTGGTATTGGCAATAAATTTGGGTTTAGTCAGCAAGGGGTATTCTGTTATGGGGTGGGTTTCTTGATTAAGTAGAAACAGCCCATCAGTATTGCCCCTATTGTCGCTAAAAGCATATCCATGTGTGCATCCCAAATATCCCCTTGCTGTCCGTTATAATTTTCAGCATCTTCTGGTGATAAGCCAAGCGCAATGAGCCATTCCACCCATTCATAAATCAAACTGCTTGCCATGACAAATTGAATGACCAAAAGATATAAAACTATCGGTTTATTTTTTGGAAACCAGATTTCAAACAAACGTAATAAAACAGGGTAGAGCAAAATCCCATAAGTCAAATGCACAAAGCGGTCATACATATTGCGTGACCAGCCCATGCTTTGATCTAAATTAAAGCCAAAGCTGTGCAAAATCCAATCATTATAGGGCACATAAGAATACAGATAATGTGCCCCGACAATGTGAATCAGTAAAAATATTAAATACAGCACAAAACTGGAAAAGCTCAGTCCTACTTTTTTAAAGGCAATCAGCAAACCAGCCATCATAAAAACTGTGCCTGCCTGATGCAGTAAATATGACTCAAATTCCAGTGGTTGAATACTGGCAGCCAACATGGCGAGTATAACCAAGCCTAAAGCACAGTAATGTTGAATGCGGAATTGATTTTGCATGTGATGTTTAAGTTGGAAGATTTGTTTTATTCTAATAAAAATGCGAAGCCGAAGCTTCGCATTTTTGTATTGTGATGAATGCTTTTACAAATTAGATTTTAGCAATTAAATCTTGAATTTGTTTTGCTTGTTCAGCTGCATTACCTGTGTAAGTTGCAGGCGTCATTGTCGCTAAACGTGCGCGATCTGCTGCAGGAACGCCTTCCAACTCATTACCATTCACGAAATCTACCATCATGTCACGTGTCATAGCTTGACCACGTGTAAGAGCTTTTAATTTTTCGTATGGTTTTTCGATGTTATAACGACGCATCACAGTTTGAATTGGCTCAGCCAATACTTCTTGAGCATTGTCTAAATCTTCAAGAATACGTTGTGCGTTCAATTCAAGTTTGCCAATACCTTTAGAGCAAGCTTCAAATGCGATCAAGCTTTGTGCAAAACCAACACCCATATTACGCAATACAGTCGAGTCAGTTAAGTCACGTTGCCAGCGAGAGATTGGTAATTTTTCGCCTAAGTGAGCCAAGACTGCATTGGCGATACCCAAGTTACCTTCAGAGTTTTCAAAGTCAATTGGGTTTACTTTGTGCGGCATGGTTGAAGAACCAACTTCACCTTCTTTCAGTTTTTGCTTGAAGAAACCAAGTGAGATGTAGCCCCAAACGTCACGGTTGAAGTCGATTAGAATGGTGTTGAAACGACGTAGCGCATCAAACAATTCTGCCATATAGTCGTGTGGCTCAATTTGAGTCGTGTATGGGTTAAAGCTTAAACCTAAAGATTCTACAAATGCTTGAGAATGTGCAGGCCAGTTGATTTCTGGGTATGCAGAAAGGTGAGCGTTGTAGTTACCTACTGCACCATTGATTTTGCCCAAAAGCTCAACTTGCTTGAACTGTTTGATTTGACGTGCAAGACGATATGCCACGTTTGCCATTTCTTTACCCAAAGTTGTTGGGCTTGCAGTTTGACCGTGAGTACGTGACAACATTGGTTGATCTGCGTGTTTTTCTGCCAATGCAACAATCGAATCAATGATTTGCTGCATCGCTGCAACCAATACTTCACGACCATTTTTAAGCATTAAAGCATGTGACAAGTTGTTGATGTCTTCTGAAGTACAAGCAAAGTGAATGAACTCACCTGCATTTTTTAACTCATCAATGTTGGCAATTTTTTCTTTTAAGAAATATTCAACTGCTTTTACGTCATGGTTGGTGGTGCGTTCAATTTCTTTAATGCGATTGGCATCATCTTCAGAGAAATCTGCAACAATTGCATCTAATGCAGCATTCGTTGCAGCACTGAAAGCAGGTACTTCGGTAATTTCAGGACGATTGGCAAGCGCTTGTAACCAACGCACTTCAACAGTCACACGAGCATGGATTAAACCAAACTCAGAGAGGAAAGGGCGGAGAGCATCACATTTGCTTGCATAGCGCCCATCTAATGGAGAAAGTGCGGTTAAAGCGTTCATATCGATTCCTTAAACTTTGGAATTAAACCTAAAACAAAAGCGTGTTCAGCATGGTTTAAACCACCTGATACTGTAAACGCGCCAGATCTTGAATATCACGTAATAATTTACGTTTGCTAAATACCATGCCCCATGAACTGCCACCAAGTTGACGCCAAAGGTGTGCCATTTGTAAGCCTGTAAAAAGCGAAGCTCGAATTCGGTTGGTATGTGCAGAATCCTTAAATGCTTCTGCATTGCCACGTACCATAATGCGCGGGTTAATTTGTCCCGCAGTATCGACATAGGTTTGGGCTAAATTGGCAATAATACTGGGATGCAAATAGTTATGATCAAAAAATGAAAGTTGTTTTAAGATTTTTTGCTGTGACTGCTCAATAATTTGGACGTATTTAGGATTGCTATACACTTTCTTTTCTAATTGTAAGAGTGCCATCGCATACGACATGGGTAGTTTGGTATTGGATAGTTTAGGTAAACGCGATTTAGGAGCAGTATTAAAAGGTTGGTTGATGCTGCTTTCTAGCGTTTTTAAACCCAAAGAAATATCGGCCAAATGATTAAAAAAATCCAAAGTTTGCGAACTGTGATTGCTACTTGGACGGATATTTAAACTGGCTTTAATTAATTGCTCAAAATAAAAGTTACCGCTTTCACCAATACTTTGTCTGCCTGTGAGTGCAGTCATGTGCGTGAGCTGGGTGGCTTGAAACACACCCGCTAACGCCAAGGCACGATTTTGGCGAACATTCAGAGTTGGTGACTGTTGAAACGGTAACTCTGTCATCCAAAACAATCCTTAAATAAAATCGGGTTTAGGTGCATTGGTATGGTGAATCACACCACCGCCTAAACACATTTCGCCTGAATAGAATACGACACTTTGACCAGGAGTGACTGCACGTTGTGGTTCATCAAATTCCACACGTACACCGCCAGGCATGCTGTCATCATTGAAAATTACACAGTCCTGATCATCTTGGCGATAGCGAGTGCGACAAGTACAACGGAAGCCTGACGCTGGAATTTCTTGTTCACCTGCCACCCAATCAATTGCTTCGCTCCATAAAATAGTGCTTTGCATGAGTGGATGTTCATGACCTTGACCAATCACTAAACGATTGTTTTCAATATCTTTATGCAGGACAAACCATGCACCTTCAGCAACACCTTTTAAGCCGCCAATACCAATCCCGCCACGCTGACCGAGCGTATAGTACATTAAGCCGTGATGTTCACCAACCTCTTTGCCATCGTCTAAAACAATTTTTCCAGCTTGAGCAGGCAAATATTGTTTTAAGAAATCATTAAAGCGACGTTCACCAATAAAGCAAATCCCTGTCGAGTCTTTTTTCTTGGCAGTGACTAAATCTAGTTCTTCGGCAATTTTTCGGACTTGCGGCTTTTCAATTTCGCCCACAGGGAACAAGGTTTTATTGATTTCACGACCATGCACTGCATGTAAGAAATAGGTTTGATCTTTATTTTTATCTAAACCACGTAACAGTGGAGCGTATGCTTCACCTTTGGAGTTGTACTGCGTTCCACCACGACGAGCGTAGTGACCTGTGGCGATAAAATCTGCGCCTAAATTCATGGCGTGATCTAAAAAAGCACGGAACTTAATTTCTTTATTACATAAAATATCTGGGTTTGGCGTGCGTCCTGCGGCATATTCGGCAAGAAAATGCTCAAAAACTCGGTCCCAATATTCCATCGCAAAGTTGGCTGTATGCAATTTAATGCCGAGCTTGTCACATACCGCTTGAGCATCGGCAAGGTCTTCCATTGCCGTACAATATTCGGTGCCGTCATCTTCTTCCCAGTTTTTCATGAAAAGCCCTTCAACCTGATAACCTTGTTGAAGTAGAAGTGCAGCAGAAACAGATGAATCTACACCACCTGACATACCGACGATGACACGTTGTTGCATAGAATTAGGCATCCAAACTAGAAATAAGGGGAGAATTTTGGTGCTCGTAAATGAGCGATAAAGGATAAGATTGACCACTGAGCGCATCTTGAACCGCTTTCAGTACCAACGGACTTCGGGCACGTGCTGATTCAGCCAGTTCGTCTGCAGACATCCATACTGTACCAATAATATCGGGATCGAGCTGGGCTTGCGCATCATGTTGCAGCGATTCGGCTAGAAAGCAGAAGCGATAATAGGTGCGGTCAGGAAACATAGGCGGAGTATAGCTATAAATACCGAGTAAGGCATTAATTTTCACCCGATGCCCAGTTTCTTCCATGGTTTCACGTATTGCTGCTTCAATTAAGCTTTCGCCAGCTTCAACATGCCCTGCAGGCTGATTAAACACGCTATGCGTCACACCTTCTGTATGTTCTTCAACAAACAGGAATTTTCCGTTTTTTTCGATAACGGTGGCGACAGTAACGTGAGCAGTCCAAGCGGTCATTGAAAAGCACCATGGGGTAAAACGCATATTCTACAAAATTTAGGGGGATGTGGCTATGTTGAAAGGGGATTTCTTTAAAACTGTAAATGTAGGTTTGTGTAGTTGTGGGAAGATGTGAGGGGTACTTTGTTCTTTGATTCATTTGGTGATGCTGGATGTGATCTCATTTGCGCTAGGTGTTGTTGCCAAAGTCAAAGGTATTGCACAAATAGAAAAAGAGGCAGATATTGACCGTAAAGCTTTGTATAAAACTCTAAGTCAAGATTCAGCCTCTCGATTTGATAAGATTAATCATGTCATTCATACACTGAGTTTAAAATTAACGGTGCAGAACGTGTAATCCCTCAAATTACAACAATCAAAAAGAACTTTGAGGGGTGGATTATTGATAATTCCCCGCCACTTTTACATAGTGCCGTGCAGAATAAGGCAAAAACTCTTTTTCCTTGTCGGTTAAAGGACGAACTTTTTGCACAGGGCTACCCACGTACAAATAGCCACTTTCCAAACGCTTACGCGGTGGCACTAAAGACCCTGCGCCAATCATTACATCATCTTCAATAATGACATCATCCAAAACAATTGTGTTGATGCCCAATAACACCCGATTGCCAATGGTGCAGCCGTGTAAGGTCACACCATGTCCAACTGTGACATCTTCGCCAATAATCAGCGGTGAACCTTCAGGTTTGTCGGCTTTTTTATGGCTAACATGCAGCATGGCATGATCTTGCACATTGGAATTTTGACCAATCCGAATATGGTTAACATCACCACGAATCACGGCAAATGGCCAAACCGATACATTTGCGGCCAAATGCACATCACCAATCACCACCGACAATTCATCTACATAACAGCTTGCGTCAATTTTTGGGGTTTGCTCTAAATAAGCACGCACATTTTTTTTCATGATGGACAAATCTTTAGCTTATAAATTTAGGATTGAGGACAGTATAAAATAAAAAAGCACACATGCGGGCATGTGTGCTTTGCGCTTTAGTCTAAGCTTATGAATCTTAGAATAAGTTGCTAAAGAATTGTTTGATATGGTCTAGCATACGTGCAAAGAAACCCGCTTCTTCCACTTCCTGCAACGTCACCAATGGTTTTTCAGCAATCACTTTACCATCTAAGGTTGCGACATATTTACCAATCACTTGACCTTTTTTCAAAGGAGCAGTCAATTTAGGTTGAACCACCAATTGAGTTTTAATTTGGTTGGCTTTGCCTTTTGGCATGGTCACGTTAAAGTTTTCTGGCAAACCAATTTGTGCTTCTTTGCTTTTACCGTACCATACTTTTGCTTTAGCTAAGACTTGGTTGGCAGGCTGTACACGTACAGTTTCGTAGTTTGCATAACCCCAAGCTAACAATTCACGAGTTTGAGTTGCACGAGCTTGCATGGTTGGCGCACCAAAAATCACCGAAATTAAACGCATTGGGCCACGTTTAGATGAAGTGGTTAAGCAGTAACCCGCTTCGTTGGTATGACCTGTTTTTAAACCATCCACGCTTGGGTCGGTATATAACAGGGCATTACGGTTGCCTTGTTTAATTCCATTAAAAGAAAACTCTTTTTCAGAATAAATTGGGTAGTATTTTGAGCTGTCATGGATGATGTGCTGCGCTAAAGTCGCCATATCTTTTGCGGTAGAAAAGTGACCTTCAGCAGGCATACCCGTAGAGTTCATAAACTGGGTATTGCTCATGCCAATACGTTTGGCTTCTTCATTCATCATGTGAACGAATGTGCCTTCATTACCTGCAATGTGCTCTGCCATGGCTTTAGATGCATCGTTGCCCGATTGCACGA
This sequence comes from Acinetobacter sp. YT-02, assembly GCF_002412355.1. Classification (NCBI taxonomy): domain Bacteria; kingdom Pseudomonadati; phylum Pseudomonadota; class Gammaproteobacteria; order Moraxellales; family Moraxellaceae; genus Acinetobacter; species Acinetobacter sp. YT-02. Next base: position 69,135 of record NZ_NOZT01000003.1, on the reverse strand, counting down.
TAATTCCGCGTAGCATTTCAAGTACGGTTGCTGTGCCATTTAAAGGAACATACATACATGATTCTGTGCTGCTGCCACGACACCATGCAGACTCATTCATGCGGACTTGTTCATCTTCCGTGAGTTCGCCTTTTAATAACTTTTGTTCAATGATGAAACTAGTCATCATTTTGGTCATTGAGGCAGGGGCGAGTTTTTCGTTTTCATTTTTTGAAGCTAAAATTTGTCCCGTCTCATAATCCATCAAAACGTATGATTTGTTATTGAGTTCTGGTGGTGTAGCTAAGACAGTTGCTGCATAAGAAAAGCTTGGTAATAGTAATAATGCAGCAAGGGCGCTTTTTGGGGTCATTCTAAGAGGTTCCAATACTTGAGGTATGCACAAAAGAGCTAGCATTTTAGGGCAAAGCTCAGCCGACTTCTATGGGAGAAATCGGCTTATTGATAAAAGTATTGTAACCAAATTGTATTATCTGCTATATGCTGTCAATTCTTGGCAAATTGCTTGGTTTTTGGCTGTTCCAGCAGCTTTGGCATCGGCACGGGCTTCTTTTAAAATTGGCTGGAAGCTTTTTTGTTTGCTGAGTTTACTTAAGGCAGTAACAGCGTCTTTTTCTTTAGGCATATATTCTTGGGCAAGTTTTGTATAACCCTGATGAAATTGATCTTGTTCTTTGACTAGTGAAGGGCAAACTTCAGATAACACATAAATAGCGGCTAATTCTTGCTGAGTCACTTGTTGTAATGGCGTCACTTCAATATTTTCTTCTTGCGCAATTGCGGCTTGACTTAAACCCAAACTGAGCGCAACTGCGCCAAAAAAATGAACTGCACGTGAATTTTTTAAGCCAGAAAATTGCATATCAAGTACCTTAAATATTGTTTGAACTGAATCTACCGATTCATTTAAGTGCTTATAAGATGAATCATTTATTTGCGAATTGAAAGAGTGAAAATGTATTAAAGCTGTGTGATCTGAGCGCAAATCATGTATAAAAAGTGAAGATTAAAGTCTGAAATTTGAAAATCAGTGGCTTGATATAAAGCGTAAAATAATAGTGGAAAAATACCAGATATAAAAACTAAGCATAAAATTTAAGGCAAACTTTGAAAGTTTGCCTTAAAGGGTGAGTATGCAAAATTATTTACAGGCTCAAAATAGTATTTAAATCATGTGATTTAAAGTGCTAATTCTAAAGCTTCCTGACACACTACTTTTTGCTCTTCTTTGGCTGTATCTTTTGCTGCTTCACGCGCTTCAGCTAAAACGGATTGATATTCTGCGTCGGCTTGTAGTTTGGCAAGCGTCATGTTCGATTCTGAATAATCTTGTAGATAAGTTTGAATCAGTGCTTGAATATTGGCATCTAATTTTGCATTTTTTCCAATCAGTGCAGGGCACATTTCAGTCATGACTTGTGCCGCTGCAACATCTTCTTTCACAATCGTATTGGCTTCTGCTGCAGTCAAATCTTCTGCAATTACAGACTGCGTTAATACAGCAGCAAAACCTAGACCCAATAAACGACGAAATGACAAAGCTAAAATCATGAGAATCACATATATTTTTGGATGGATGTTAAGCGCTAAATATATATAATCTTTTGTATATTTCAATGAAATGTGCTGATCAGTCATTTTGTTGTCGTGTGCTTATTAAATGTGCTTAGGCCTGAATCAGGCACAAACAAGTTTAAGATTGAACCGACGTTGCTATATTTTAGTATATAACCTTTATATTTGTTTTATCTGAGATTTTTCTGTGAATATTTTGATAGCCAATGATGATGGCGTGTTTGCACCTGGTATCCAAGCTTTGGCGAAAGCGTTAAAACCTTTGGGTCGCGTGGTGATTGTTGCACCCGAAAGTGAACGCAGTGGTTTTTCGAGTGCGCTGACTTTAGACCGACCATTACGTCCTGTGCAAATTGCTGAAGATGTCTGGGCAGTGAATGGTACACCTGCAGACTGTGTCTATTTGTCGATGAATGGATTGTTCGATTTCGAATTTGATTTGGTGGTCAGCGGCATTAACAGCGGTGCAAATCTAGGGGATGATGTACTGTACTCAGGCACAGTCGGTGCGGCATTTGAAGGACGTTTGATGAAACAGCCTGCGATTGCGGTATCACTTGCAGGGCATAATGTACGTGCTTATCAGCATCCGCAAGATTATATGCAGGCAGCGCAGTGGGTACATGACTTTATTGCTCAAGGTTTACCAAGTTTACCTGCACGACATATTTTTAATGTGAATATTCCAGATGTGCCAGTGTTGCAGGGCACAAAAATTACCTATCAAGGACAGCGTACCCAATCTAAGCCAATTACTAGTCAGGTCGATCCACGAGGGCGTCAAGTGTATTGGATTGGTTTGTCGGGCGAGGCAGTGGCTGCACCGAAAAAAGGCTTAACTGAAATTGAGTCTGATTTTTTTGCGGTAGCAAATGGCTATGTCAGCGTGACACCAATTCAGATGGATGCCACCAATTATGACGTTTTGCAATCATTGCACAGTCAATTTTCCCAAATTGGCTAACTAATGTTATAACTTTGTGAAAAAGTAGCTTGTAAGCCTCATTACAAGGACTTTTTTGCTACTCTTAGCGCAATAGAAAATATTTAGAATTTGTAGAGAGGAAAGAATGCCTGTGGTGTTTCAGTATCGTTTATTTAGCACACCAACAGCATTGTTGAAAACCTTAGTGTTATCAAGTGCTGTTGTGGCTACCGTCGTGTTGAGTGGTTGTGCCTCTAAACCTCAAGTGAATAATTCTGCGCGTTATGCAACAGCGCCGAATTTTTATACTGTGCGTTCGGGTGATACTTTAAGTGGTATCGCTGCACGTTATGGTTTGAGCTATCTCAGCATTGCAGAAATGAATGATATTGCACCGCCGTATCGTATTTATGTCGGGCAGTCGATTCGTTTGAAAGCGGGCAATGCACCACGTACAACAAGCACTCGCCCTGTAACACAGGCTGCACCAATTCAACGTCAAACAGTCACATTACCAACGACACCTGTGACACCTGCACCGGTAACATCGACTACAACCACGACCACTAGCTCAACAACACCAAGTACACCTGTGCGTAGCAGCACATTGCGCTGGGTGAAACCATCACAAGGTGCTGTGATTGCACAGTTTAATTTGGCAAGTAATATCAAAGGAATTCGTTACGGTGGCAATGTGGGCGATCCAATTTATGCCGCAGCAGATGGGCAGGTGGTTTATGCTGCAGATGGATTAAAAGAATATGGGAACTTGATTTTAATCAAGCACATTGATGGTTATATCACCGCCTATGCACATAACAGTAAGATGAATGTGAGCAGTGGTCAAAATGTCACAGCGGGTCAAAAGATTGCTGAAATGGGTTCTTCTGGTGCAACACGTACCATGTTGGAGTTTCAGGTACGTCTAGATGGCAAGCCAATCAATCCAACTAATGTTTTACCAATAAATTAAATATCACGAATACAAAGCATAAATTTCACCGTATAATACAATAAGTTGCTTTTATCGATAGATGAGGGCAACGATTATAATTTCAGAGGGAATTTATGTTAGATCAACTTCGAGCAATGGGTGTATTTGCTTGTGTTGTTGAAAAAAGCTCGTTTAGCGGTGCAGCACGTGATTTAGGGATCACCACCAGCGCCGTCAGTCAGCAAATCCGTTCACTAGAACAAGATATGGAAGTCACGCTTCTGCATCGTTCTACTAGAAAACTGAGTTTGACTGAAGCAGGACAAGCTTTTTTCCACAGTTGTCAAGAAATGCTCGCCGCTGCTGAGCGCGGAAAAATCCGCATTAATGAATTAAGAGATGATCTGGTCGGTGATTTACGAATTGCCACCACTCCTGAGTTAGGTGCGAATCATGTGATTCCTGCTCTTTCACATTGGATGTCGGCCCATCGTGGTTTATCTATCCATCTAGAAACCGACAATCAATACATTGACCTGATTGATGGTCGCATTGATATTGCGCTGCGTATGAGTCCAAAAATTGAAGATCAAAACCAGCATGTGATTCCAATTGCCCATATTGACCAAGTTTTAGTCGCATCACCTAGTTATTTAAATCAAACCGCGCCCATTTCACGTCCTGAAGATTTAAAACATCACGAGTTAATTCCATTAACCATTATGAAAAATTTTCAGCAACTCAATTTTAAGCATATCAGCACTGCAGAAAGTGTGGATGTAGAGTTGGACTCGCGTCTATCGACCAATAATGTGTTGGTGTCTAAATCTTTGTGTATGCAAGGGCATGGGCTTGCGCGAATTTTGCATTTGGATATTCAAAAAGATTTGCTTAATGGCAGTTTGGTTGAAATTTTGCCTGAGTGGAAATTACCCGCATTTACTTTGTATGCAATCATTTCTAAGCACGAACAGCAACCGATGAAAGTACATCGCTGTTTGGAAGCTTTAAAACAATATTTTTCTCAATTGCCGGGTGGGCGAGTGTTTCAAGAAGCATCTTAATTGAATGTTGATAATATACTGATCGACCATTTAGTTAGCAAAAAGCCGCAGTTCAAACTGCGGCTTTTTGTTAGGGATTTATTTAACCCAAGAACTTTTTAATCATTGCTACAAGGCGTTCAATCAGTTGATCTGCCTGAGCCTGTGTAATGTTTAAAGTTGGTAATAAACGCACCACAGAACCTGCAGTTACGTTAATAATCATTTTGTATTCATCGCGGGCAATATCAACCAATTCTGCACATGGTTTTGGTAGTTCAATACCAATCATCAAACCAAAACCACGCACGCTTACATTTTGGTCTGCTAATTGTTGACGCAATTGTTCCACAATATAGCCGCCCATTTTTGCTGCATTTTCTACCAAGTTTTCTTTCTGGATGGTGTCAATCACGGTATAAACGACACGTGAACCAAGCGCAGTACCGCTATAGGTGGAACCATGATTTCCTGCGGTAAGAACGCCCACACCGCGACCTTGTGTCATCACCGCACCAATTGGGAAACCGTTGCCCAAACCTTTGGCAGTAGTCAGAACGTCAGGCACAATATTGGTGTGTTGATAAGCAAAGAATTTACCTGTACGACCATTTCCTGTTTGCACTTCATCTAGCATCATCAGCCAGTTGTGTTGATTGCATATGCGACGGATATCTTCTAGGTAACTAAAACCTTGTGGTGCAGTATTCACACCGCCTTCACCCTGAATCGGCTCGACTAAAATAGCTACAATATCAGGATACTGAATCGCAGCTTCTTCAATGGCTTCGACATCACCAAAAGGCACACGAATAAAACCTTCAACCAAAGGTGCAAAACCTTCCTGAACTTTTTTATTGCCTGTTGCAGATAGGGTTGCCAAGGTACGACCATGGAAAGAATGATCGGCCACAATAATTTTAGGATTGGCAACGCCTTGCATATGACCAAACTTACGTGCAATTTTAATTGCGCCTTCGTTAGATTCTGCACCACTGTTTGAGAAGAACACTTCTTCCATGCCTGCAACTTGAGCTAGTTTTTGTGCAGCAGCAGTTTGCCATGGCACCTCAAACAAGTTACTGGTGTGAATTAAAGTAGCCGCCTGATCGGCAATTGCTTCAGTAATCGCAGGGTGTGCATGACCTAAACCACAAACGGCAATGCCTGTAAGTGCATCTAAATATTCTGTGCCATCTTCAGTATAAAGATAAGAACCTCGACCGCGGACAAAGCTGATCGGCTGACGACCAAATACAGGCATCAAATGTGATGGTTGATCAGTTTGCACAGGAGCAAGGGTAATGTTATTCATGACTAACTCTTATCTGTTAGGTTGGAGGGAAAAACTTATATAAGCAAAATCTACTGCAGATGAAAAGCCTAATTGTAAATAAAATTGGATTTATTGCTTTAGACGTACTGTTTTGCTCGGTTTTGGGTATAATGCCACACAGATGAGTTGAGGATTTACCAATGACTGAACAAGTACGCGATACCGAAGCGTTAATTCGTGAACAAATTGCTAAACATGCTGTTCTTCTTTATATGAAAGGCACACCACAATTTCCACAATGCGGTTTTTCTGCGCGTGCAGTAGAAGCGCTCAGTCAAATTGGTCGTCCTTTTGCCTACGTGAATATTTTAGAAAACCAAGATATTCGTACCACTTTGCCAAAAATTGCGAACTGGCCAACTTTCCCACAATTGTGGATTAATGGCGAGCTGATTGGCGGTAGCGATATTATGTTGGATATGTTCCAAAAAGGTGAGTTAAAACCTTTGGTTGAGCAATATAGCCCAGCACCTGAAGCTTAACGTATTGGACTTGGGTCAAACTAGGTCAAAGTCATCCATACAAAAAGTTGATATAAAAAAAGCGCCTTGGCGCTTTTTTATATCTAGAATTAACTTGAATAGCTGACTCGAATTACTGCGTTTAGTTTACCGCAGGGCTTTCAGTTGCAAGTTCAACTATTTCAGCCGATTCGGTAGTGACTTCATCAGAAGTTGCCGCATCAGATGGTTCAGCCGATTTCTGTTTTTTCTTGGCTTTTTGCGCTTTGTCCTTTTTCTCTGAGTCCTTTTTGTCCTTTTCTTTCTTGGACTTTTTCTTTTTCTTCGGCTCTTCTTCAATTTCGGCACCATCTTCAATGGCTTGCCAATACTCAAGTTGTTCCATCACTGCAGCGTAAATTGAACCTTTACTGTAACGTCCTTTTTTAGTGAGTTTACCCACAGGACGTGCCATTAAAATTTCTAAGGCCTGATCAATGGTATCAATGGCGTGAATGTGGAATTGACCTTGTTCTACGGCTTCAATCACGTCTTTACGTAACATGAGGTGCTGCATATTTTGACGCGGAATAATCACGCCTTGCTTGCCAGTTAAACCTTGCAGTTTGCAGGCATCAAAGAAACCTTCAATTTTTGCATTCACGCCACCAATTGGCTGTACTTGACCAAGTTGGTTCATTGAACCTGTAATGGCCCAAGATTGGTCAATAGGTAGTTGGCTAATTGCAGAAATCAAAGCTGAAAGCTCAGCTACCGTTGCACTGTCGCCATCGACCTGACCATAACTTTGTTCAAAGGCGAGGGCAGCAGAAAAATGCAAAATTTGCTCACGACCAAAATGTGCTTTGAGGAAACTGGCCATCAACAACACACCTTTGGCATGTAAAGAACCGCCAAGTTCAACACTGCGTTCAATATCTAAAATATCGCCGCCACCTTGATAGACTGAGGCAGTTAAGCGCGAAGGCAGACCAAATTCGACATCGGCATAGTGAATGACCGACAGGGCATTAATTTGCCCCAAACGATGTCCGCGAGTTTCTATTAACTGCGTACCGCGTGATAAATCTTGCCAGTACAGTTCTCTTAAATAGCCTAAGCGATATTTGCGATGATCCAGTGCGGTATTGATATGCTGTTCGGAAACCGTTTTATCGCCCGCCTGTGCCGCATGGTGATGCGATTCACGAATTAAATCACCCAAGGTGAGGGCATGTAAGGAGAGTGAGCTTTGATCTTCAGCTTGACGGCTTGAGTCAGTAAGTAAAGCCGCCAAAGCAGAACGGTCAAATGGTAATAATTTGTCAGATTGCACATAGTCGGCAATCAGCTGCATATATGCCTGCTCGTTTTCGTCATTACGTTGTAATGTATCGGTAAAGTCGGCACGGATTTTAAACACGCTGCCAAGTTCGGGTTCTAGCTCTAAAATTTCATAATAAATTTCAGGCTCTGCCAGTAAAATCACTTTAATATTCAGTGGAATGGCTTGCGGTTCAATGGAAATGCTGCCTGTTAAAGTTAGCATGTGTTCCAAAGATGAAAGTTTCAATTGCCCCGATTTTAAAGCGCGTTTCAGTCCTTGCCATGCATAAGGCTGTTCCAGTAACTGCTCTGCTTCGAGCATCAAAAAGCCGCCATTGGCTTTATGTAAGCTACCTGCACGAATTAAGGTGAAGTCAGTGGTAATGGTGCCGTTTTGCGTGAGTTGTTCTACATGCCCCAATAAATTGTAATGGGTTGGAAAATCTTCAAAAATAACAGGTACACCGCTGTTGGGTTTGTGCGTCACAATAATATTGGCTTGGTAGCGCGCAGGAATACGGCTAAAGGTGCCAGGACGGAAATCATCTTCTTCCTGTTCTAAAACAAACTCGACATTATTAATAATATCTTCGGCATAGTATTGTAAATATTCAGTCAAACCTTCGACACTAGGATATTTATTTTGAATAATATCAATGCGTGGCATTACCACTTGTTTGGCAATATCACGGTTCAGGTCTTGTACTTTGTCACGTGCGTCATCTTCTAAATCGCCTAAATGCAAACCCAAACGCTCCAGTTTTTTATTCATATAACGAATATTGGACGCAATTTCTGCACGGGTTTTGCTGTCCAAGGCGTTAATATCTTCCTTAGACATTTCCTGCATTTTGTCATTTTTCAGATGCACGGGTACAAAGCAATGTTCATCTTCCTGCGCAATCAGTTTTAAATCGAGTTCTTCACCTTCACTGGTCAGCTCAACTAAGGCTTGTTGCTGTTCATCACCCGCTTGCTGACGAATCATTTCAATGCGGTTGTGATAGGTTTCTGCGGTAAAGCGACGTTCGAGTTGCTTTAAAATAGTTTGCCAAGTTTGATGTAACAAACTTTGAAATTTAGGCGCTTGACCTGCAGGCAGTTGCAAGGCAATCGGTTGGCGCGGGTGTTTGAAATTATTGACATAAACCCAGTCATTCGGTGTGGGCATGCTCTTGGCATGTTGCTGCAGCAAACGCTTGACCATGGTACGTTTGCCCAATCCCGCCGTACCCACTGCAAAAATATTGTAGCCAGAATATGGCAGGGAAATACCTGCTTCCACCGAAGCGCGTGCCCGATCTTGTCCTAAAAAATTATTCAGCGGTTTAATGCGTCGGGTCGAAGCGGGAATGTTATCGTAATTTGGAATATGGGTTAGTTGTGTTGCTTTGAGTCGTGTATTTTCTAAAGTCGTTTGTATTTCGCTTTGTTCAAAGGCAGAGCTGAGAAGCGGTTGTTGTTCATCTTGCGCTGCTGTTGTTGTGTTGGTTGTCATTGATGGGGTGATTTGATCAAGTCTTTGGGTCACTGTAGAAATCCAAAACGAAATATTGCAGTTAGAAGTTTAAAGGTATACAGGTTTAAGCGGAAAATTCAAGCTAAGCCGTAATTTTTACTACAAAATGACAAGGCTGTTGTGGATAATTTCATAAATACTGTTGAAACAGAAGCTATTCCGCGATTGAATAACAACAATTTGACTTGATAGAAAATAATAATCGAATGACCACACAACAGACTGGGCAAACTTCAGCACAAAATACAGGGTGGAAAGCTGCATTTACGGCATTTTTAGACCGTCGTGCGCTGATTATGCTGTTTTTGGGCTTCTCTGCAGGTATTCCAATTTTACTGATTTTTTCCAGTCTATCTTTGTGGTTGGGCGAAGCAGGCATTGACAAAAGTGCGGTCACTTTCTTTAGTTGGGCTGCTCTAGGTTATTCCTTTAAATTTGTTTGGGCACCATTGATTGATGAATTACCCGTACCCTATTTAACCAAAAAACTAGGGCGACGTCGGGCATGGCTGCTCATCGCCCAATGTTTAATTGTTTGTGCAATTGCGGTGATGGCATTTTCTGACCCAGCTTTGGGACAGGCGCATTTATATCAAATGGCATTGGGTGCAGTATTACTGGGCTTTTCTGCAGCCACGCAAGATATTGTGATTGATGCTTACCGTATCGAACTGGCTGAAACTCAAATGCAAACCGTGTTGGCATCGACCTATAACGCGGGCTATCGCATTGGGATGATTGTTGCAGGGGCAGGTGCTTTATTTTTGGCTGCATCTTTAGGTACTGCTAAAGGCAACTATATTTATAGTGCATGGAAAATTACTTATTTGGCGATGGCTGCGGTGATGCTGATTGGCATTATCACGACTTTGGTGATTCGTGAACCGCAAGTGAATCGGGTCAGCAAGCATTATCAACGACGCGACTATTTTCGTCTGGTTACGGTGTTTTTTGTTGCGGTATTCAGTTTTGTATTGTGCTACGTCTTTTCGGGTAATTTTACCGAAGCCTTAAAACAACAATTCCAACTCAAAGATGCATTTTTATTATTTTCTATAGAAGCTTTACGTTTTATTGCATCGGGTGCGGCTGCTGTAGGCATGGGCACAATTTTGGTCAAATTGGGCGCAGTCAATAAACAGATGGCATTTGAAACATGGGTGCATCCTGTTGCAGATTTCTTTAAACGCTACGGCATGAAACTGGCACTGGTGTTATTACTCTTGATTGGTTTTTATCGAGTTTCAGACATTATTGCAGGTGTAATTTCCAATGTGTTCTATCAGGATTTGAACTTTAGCAAAGAACAAATTGCCGAAGCGGTTAAGGTTTATGGGGTCATTTTCAGTTTAGTGGGTGGCTTCTTGGGCGGTTTACTGGCACAGCGTATGAACATTATGAAATTAATGTTTGTTGGCGCGGTGTTGGCATCATCCACCAATCTTATTTTTATTGGTCTGGTGAAGTCAGGACAGCAACTGAGCGATGTGCAAGTTTCTGTGGGGCAGCAACAATATCAAACCCAGGCCGATGAAGTTGGATATTGGAAAGTGGCTGTGCCTAGTCAGGTTTTAGCAACACAGGATGAAATTCAGGTACGTGCGCAATACCAAACGGGCGATACGCCGTCACGTTTAGTGTCGATGCCGTATTTGCACCAAACTGAGATTGAAACTGCACAACTCCAGTTTTTACCACTGACTTCGGATAATCGTATTAGCGAAAATGAAGCCAGCAACAGTATTGTCGTACGTGGGCAATATGCAGGGCCTGCCTTAACCGAACAGCAAAAAATTGTACTGCAGCTAGATGGTCAAAATTTTGATGCAAAACTAGATGCACAAGGAATTTTTACGGCAGCGATTGCAGGGCAGCTTTTGGCAGACTCACCAAGTAAACAACTGCAAGCTGTATTATTAAATGGACAGCAAACTGTACAACAACACAGCCAAACCTATCAGGTCGATTTAAACACACATGAAGGCAATGCTTTGGATGTAGATATACAACCTTTGCCGATCGTTCAATCATCTTCAAACAATATGGTTGAAATTCAGGGCAAGGTGATTAAGCCATATAGCACAGCATGGTTATATTTTGCGATTATTGTCGATAACTTGGCTTCAGGTTTAGCGGGCGCGGCTTTTATCGCATTTTTATCCAGTTTAACCAGTGTGTCATTTACTGCTGTGCAATATGCAATTTTTAGCTCACTCATGACCTTGACTCCTAAGATTTTAGGTGGTTATTCAGGTACTATAGTGACCAATATTGGTTATCCAAACTTTTTCCTCATGACCACATTAATTGGAATCCCTATTTTAATTTTAGTGGTGTGGGTGGCGAAATTGTTACGTGACCATCAACACATACAAGCAAAACCGATTGAACAAAAGGATGAATGACATGCGCATGCTGCATACCATGTTACGTGTAGGTAATTTAGAGCTATCATTAAAATTTTATACAGAAGTTTTAGGCATGACTTTGCTGCGTAAGCGTGATTATGAAGAAGGTCGTTTTACCCTTGCTTTTGTAGGCTATGGCGATGAAGAAAATCACACCGTTTTGGAGTTGACGCATAACTGGGATACAGACAGCTATGATTTGGGCAATGGTTATGGTCATATTGCAATTGCGGTAGACGATGCCTACAAAGCATGTGAAGAAATTAAAGCGCGCGGCGGCAATGTGGTACGTGAAGCAGGGCCAATGAAAGGTGGTGTAACTGTCATTGCTTTTGTTGAAGACCCAGATGGTTATAAAGTTGAACTGATTCAGCAAGATCAGAACGCACGTAATAACTAAGTTTTCATCCGCAAAGCAGTAAAAACCAAACCTTTGTGGTGCAATAAGCTGAATGTTGTTCAGTATTCAGTTTGAAAATATTGAACATCGCCTGAAAATGCTCGCTTTTTGAATATTGCTCAGTAATATACCTTTATCGAAAGGTAAAAATTGCTGGGCTTTTTTGCAACAGTAAAAGAATATACAGGATGTGTTTATGTTGAAGTTATTGGCATTGGATCGCTTTACCATTCTTTTGTTTGTGATGGTCATCCTCGCCAGTGTCGTGCCTGTGTCAGGGCAAGCAGCCGAAGTTTTTAGTGTGATTACGACAGTTGCCATTGCAATCTTATTCTTTTTGCATGGGGCGAAATTATCACGTGAAGCTGTCATTCAGGGCATGATGCATTGGAAATTGCATGCGTTGGTATTTACTTTTACCTTTGCGTTATTCCCAATTTTAGGTTTGCTGGCAAAGCCAATTCTAGTGCCAATGCTCGGGCAGGAGCTGTATTGGGGCTTTTTGTTCATGTGCTTTTTGCCTTCAACCGTGCAATCTTCAATTGCCTTTACGTCAGTGGCAAAAGGCAATGTTGCCAGCGCAGTCTGCAGTGCGTCATTCTCTAATTTAATTGGGATGTTTATTACCCCAGTTTTAGTAGGCATCTTTATTTTAGGGCAGTCTGAACACGGTTTTGACCCGACAAATTCGATTATTCAAATTACTTTATTGTTATTGGTGCCATTTATTTTGGGGCAGTTATTACGTCCTTATGTTTTTCCTCAGATGTTGAAATTACCAAAGCTGGTCAAGGTATTTGATCAGGGTTCGATTTTGATGGTGGTTTATGGTGCATTTAGTGGGGCAGTGGTAGCAGGATTGTGGCATCAAGTTAGTGGTATGACTTTATTGCTGTTGATTATTGCTTGTTCCGTGTTATTGACCCTTGTGATGTGGTTGGCGTGGGTTGTGCCGCAATGGTTGGGTTTTGCACGTGAAGACCAAATTGCCGCATTTTTTTGTAGCTCCAAAAAAACCTTAGCCAGTGGTGTACCGATGGCGCAAATTTTATTTATTGGGCAGCCGTTGGGGATGATTGTTTTACCGATCATGATTTTCCATCAAATTCAGTTGATGGTGTGCGGTGTGATAGCCAATTATCTCGAAAAGCAGCCCGATTCGACTGAACCTCAGGAATTAAATTCCTAAGAATAATTAGCTTTAAAATATTTTATTCCGTATAATATTGCCCAACTTGTTGTGCTTAGCTCTGACGGTATCCGTCTCGGTGGGCCAAAAGAATGGTCTGTTGTGGTGTTGGTCTGCTTTTAAAGCATGTCCTCATTTTTTTAATGAGAGTGACCAATTGCGATGACAGCTTAAGCCTTCTTAAATCTTAGGAGTAATCGACGATGCGCGCCGATATTCACCCAAAATATGAAAAATTAGTTGCAACTTGTTCTTGCGGTAACGTAATCGAAACTCGTTCAGCAGTTGGTAAAGAAACTCTTTATCTTGACGTATGTTCTGCATGCCACCCGTTCTACACTGGTAAGCAAAAGAACGTTGACACTGGCGGTCGTATCGACAAGTTCAAACAACGTTTTGCTGGTATGTCACGTTCTATCAAACGTTAATATCCAGTACGAAAAAAACGGGCAATTGCCCGTTTTTTTGTGCCTTAAATTTTAGGGTCTACAAATAGACCCTAATGCACAAGACCTTATTGGTCTTGCACATCAATTAAATGATCGAGTTTTTTCTGGAAATAATCACCCTGAATAAAGCGCGCATCGACATTCCACGCATTCGCAAACAGGTTCATATCATTTAAGTCACGCAATAACACTTCTACAGGTTTAATTTCACTATAAATGCTCAATTGTTCCTGTAATTCTTGCGTCGAGTCATCAGCAGCCAGTTTTTCAGTCAGTGCACTGTGCAAGGTCAAGTAGTGAATATCGACTTGTTTCAAGATAGATTCACTATAAATCGAATGACCAAAATCACGCAGAGAAATTTCAGCGCCGTGCTGACGTAATAAACTGATTTGTTTCTGCGCATCACCTAAGTTTTGGCTGATGTCTTCTTCAGAGAATTGCAAAATTAATGGATGGCTGAGGCGGCTACCAATAATCGTTATCAGTTTAGACACAAACTCAGGGAAGCTGCGGTCTTGTAATAAAACAAATTTGTTTAAATTGATAATCAGCTTCGCTTCAGGATATTGGGTGATGAAGTTGTGCAATTGTTTACAAGCTTCGACCAAAATCCAACGATCCAGTTTAATGGATAATTCTGGGTCTTCAGCCAAATCTATTAAGCCTGTCAGTGATTTCCATTCACTATTGAAAATAAAGCCACTAGTTACTTCATAGGTATATAAATTGGTGTCTTGCTTATCATAAAGTTGTTGATACTTCAAATGAATTTCACCACGATCAAGACTTTGACGTATCGCTGCAATAATCGCAGATTCACTATACGATTGTGGTACAGCTGCAGCAGATTCAATTACATTTAAGTTAGATTCACCAAAGGACAAGTCTAAGGTTAAACCTGAGTTATGTTGTTCCTGCGGTTGTGGTAATGCGTTGGCAAAACCTTGGCTAATCAGTTGCTCAAAACTGCTTTCATTTTGAATGTCTGGAGTGAATGGCACATAACCAATACGCAAATTAAGTGGGTAAGTATGTTGATCTACCGTAAGTAATTGCGGTTTCGTGAGTGAATTTAAGCCAATCAGTTTCGATTCTAAAATTGCAGGCGATTCTGCTTGGAACAAACCAACCACTAAACCATTACTCACATTAAATAAAGGTACATTGGTCTGTTCTTTTAAAAAGTTTCGGATGTTGGCAAAGTAATTTTTTGTGGTTTGCCAGTCGGCTTGGAAAATTGATTCAGGGCAGTTCGCCAAAGAAAACACCACCAAAGCATTGGCATTAGATGGCTGTTTGGCTAAAGTGCGATTTACCAATTGGTAGGTGCTTGGTTTTGTCGCTGCTTTGTCTGCTGTCGTTTGAGCAGGGACAGTATTTTGCGCCGTATTTTCAATATCTATGGTGATTTGTATGGCGTCGTCAGCTGCTCCAACAAATTCAATTTTGAGCGGGTTTTGTTTTGCTAATAGCGGGTTTTGGCTATGAATATCAAAACGGCCGTGTTCAAATTGTCCTTGACTGACTTTCTTAAAGCGGAATTTAAAATCTGTAATATCTTGCGGTTGCAATAAATCCAATAATGGCAAGCCAATAAGGTCATCTTCACTTTTTAAACCAAATAGCTGTAAATATTCAGCATTGGCTTGTGCATGAATTCCTTCCTGAATAATGGCTACTGCTTTGCTACTGTCTTCGACCAACGCCTGAGCTTGTGATTGTGCATTTTCCAGTTCAGTCATAAGTTGTTCTTGTGACTGCTGTAAGCGACTAAAAGACAGTGCGCGAATTAAGCCAAAATAGAAGCGTTCGGGGTAATCTAAATTGATAATGTCATAGATGCCTTTGCGCACATAACTGGTGTATTGCGTGGCATCGTAATCGTCTGGTTTGAGCAAAAGTAGCGGTAAATTTGGTTGCTGTGATGCACGAATTAAAGTGAGTGCCTGATCGACTTTTAGGTCATAAGCACGACCAAAGATCACCAAATCCCAAGTTAAATGTAATTGTTTTTCAAAGTTTTTAATGTCATCTAATAGATAAGCCTGAACACGGTGCTCATTTGCAGTGAGTTGTTCACAAATTTGATTAAAACGTATTTGGTTGTCATCGATTATGAGTAAACGTGTTTCGGTACGTTTGAGCTTTTTAGACAATAATGGATTTCTCACTTTAATGCTTCCCATAAATCGTGATTTTTAACTTCATTCACTTGTTTCTGAATAAAACCATCAAGTAAAGGCTGTTGTTGGTCATTCAACAACTCAAAATCAAAGCGCATAAAGCTTTGGGTAATCAATAACGGCTTAATTAAGAACACTTTTAGTTCTTCTTCACCTAAACGTAGCTGTACGGTTTGTTTGTCACGTAATAATTGCAGACTTGGCAAAATCAATGAGGTATTGACTTCATTGACCTGCGTACTTTGTACCAATAATGCTGGATGATAATGTCCTGTATGCCGATCTGTTTTAACAAAAACAGCACAAGGGTAAATATCTTGGGTTAAAATTTCCAAGCCAAGTTCTAAGCTTTTTTCAGCAGATTGTTTAATCCAGCGAATGACACCACCACGCCACGGACTTTGGCTATTTTCCTGAACCAGAATAAATTCACCTGTTTTAAGGTTTTTCGGTGTTTCACCCGTCCATTTAATACGATAGCCATTGACACTAATATCTAAAACATCGGCATTGTAAATTTGTTTGGCTTCACGGTCTAAGGTTTTAACAGCGCTAATATCTACCGTAGAGTTGGTATGCATGGCATTGATAAACTGGCTTTCATTCTGGAATTGGTAGTTATCGCCCAAAGCCAGCGTTTCATTGAAGTTTTTACCATTAGACAGATAAAAATGTGCCACAGTCAAACCAAAGCAAATTTTAATCCGTGCCGAATATTCATAACGCTCATGCACACGTTCTGCTGTATTGGTCAAAATATTGTGCAAGTGGAAATGCAAAGCAGGGGTTAAGAATAGCTTTTCATTGCGTGATAAATGTTCACCTTTACGACCTTGAGCTTCATTTAAATGATCGAGTAGGGGTTGAGTTGCAATAAAAATATTGGCATGAAAACCTTGGCTTTGGTGCGTATTGTAAATAGGTGGATGATCTTTGCTTGCATCGACCACATAACGTGAAAGCGTCGTTTCTTTGGGTAAAACTTGAATCAGTTTTGCCCAATCAAAGCTACAGAGATATAAGCCTTGAATTTCTGCAGGTCGAATTTGATGGGTATTGAAAATTTCCAATAAAATCAGCTGTGCATAGGCTTGAGCAATATTAATCAGTTGATGTTGTGTGCCTTGTAACTGATTAATATTATTTAAATAATAATGTTGTTGAATGGCTGTATCTAAAAGTTGGTGTGCAATTAACCACTGATTTGGCAAGGCGTGGCTATAAAGCATGTGTTGTTGATAGCGCAGTAGAGCTAATTGTTGTAAAGCATAATAGCTAGATAGAACTCGTGCAGTTTGTAAGTTCTTTTTTAAATTAAAGGCAAATAAAGAAAATTTTTGTTGGGTGAGTTGTTGGTGGCTACGTCGGGAAATATTAATATAGACTTTGGCGAAATGACTGCGTAATAACAGCGCGAGTTCAATAATATGATCGTTGCGGTCATTACTAATCAAAGCTTGGTTGAAAAAATGCTTTTCCAGACTGGTAAGCACATTTTCAAGTGTCGGATGAATAGCTTGAATTAAGTCAAAACGTAATGTTTCCTGACATTTCAGTTCTGAAATTTCTAAAAGTGCATTAAATAGAGCTTGGGAAGAATCACCCAATTGTAAAATGGATAAATCCGCTGCCCATGCCTGAATGCTTTTAACCGTATTTTGACAAAAACTCAATTGCTCCAGCTTTAGTTCGCTGGGAACTAGAAAAAGATCTGAAGTATTCATATTCATGATTGTTATTTAACTCAATAAGTTGAAACCCCAAAAAGCGGTGTCTTGTTTTTTTCGCCCGCAATTTCCCTAACGAGTTTAGGAACTAAATAGCCGGGTAAGTTCGCTAAAAGCTCTTTATAGATGTGATCAATGTCTTGCGGCATTAAATCAAAATGATGCGCTCCTTTTACTTTATCTAACACGTGTAAATAGTAAGGCATCACCCCTGCATCAAAAAGACGATAGCTTAAATCGACCAAGACCTGAGCAGAATTATTGACCCCATTTAATAAGACTGCTTGATTCAGAACGGTGATGTTTTGTTCGACTAACTTGGCAAGTTGCGAACAGGTAAAGTCATCTAATTCTGATGCGTGGTTCGAGTGTACCACTAGAATAATACGCAGCCTACTATTTTTTAGTAAGGAAATCAGCGATTCATCGACACGGTTGGGAATAACAATCGGAACTCGTGAATGAATTCTCAAAAATTTTATTTGCGGAATAGACGCCAATCGCTCAATCCAGATATTTAATTTACGATTTGACAAAGTGAGCGGGTCGCCACCACTTAAAATCACTTCATTAATATCGGGCTGACTTTCAATGTAATTACGGATATTGTCCCAGTCTTCAGTTTTTGGCAGATTTTCCTGATAAGGAAAGTGCCTGCGGAAACAATAACGACAATGTACTGCGCAAGCACCAGTCAAGGTCAGCAAAAAGCGTGATTTATATTTGTGTAAGACTCCAGGTTGTTGATTGGCTTGTTCCTCACCCAAAGGGTCGGTCACAAATCCAGGATGATCTTCCAGTTCTAAATGATGTGGCAGAACCTGTAACAGTAAAGGATCGAGTGGATTGCCTTTTTGCATTTTGGCCACAAATGCACGCGGGATACGCAATTTAAACTGATTGGATGCCAGTAAAGCACCTGACAGCAACTGCTGTTCAGACAGCTCTAAAATATTTAACAATTCGCGTGGGTCGGTGATCAAGTCACTGAGTTGAGATTGCCAGTTTTGTTCTTGGTACAGGTAGTTGATCATGCCAGAAAAGATTTAAATATGAGGTGAAATAAACCAAGTGCGCATCTATTTAGCGTAGATGAATTCTTTGTTCATTGAGCGTGAATGCCGTGAATGATTTGATCGCTTTGAATCAGAATCATTACAAAACAGCTGATTTTACCGATATCTTGAGGTGATCGGTAGTGGATTTTCATTGCTTCGTTATGGCTTGCTCATTTACAATACGTCCGATGAAAAAAAGATGTTGCAAGATGGCGAGCATCGCAAAGCTGTGTTGGTCATTTGCTTTGTAACATAAATAGTTAAGTTAGTCAGTTTGGAGTGTGCCAGTCATGGCCTATTATTCTACGAATGATTTCAAGTCAGGCCTTAAGGTTATGCTTGATGGTAACCCATGTTCAATCATGGAAAATGAATATGTAAAGCCAGGTAAAGGTCAAGCGTTTAACCGCGTAAAACTTCGTAACCTTCGTTCTGGTAAAGTTTTAGAAAAAACATTTAAGTCTGGTGATTCACTAGAAGCAGCTGACATTGTAGAAGTAGAAATGGAATACCTCTACAACGATGGCGAAATGTGGAACTTCATGGATCCTGTATCTTTTGAGCAAATTGCTGCTGACAAAACCGCAATGGGTGATGCTGCAAAATGGTTAAAAGACGATTCAAACGAAAAATGTACCATTATGTTGTTTAACGGTGTGCCTTTAACTGTAAACGCACCAAACTTCGTGGTATTAAAAATTGTTGAAACTGATCCAGGTGTACGTGGTGATACTTCTGGTGGTGGCGGTAAACCAGCGAAATTAGAAACAGGTGCAGTAGTACGTGTTCCTTTATTCGTACAGCAAGAAGAAAGCGTTCGTGTAGATACACGTACAGGTGAATACCTAGAACGCGCATAATGATTTATTGATAAATCATAGTAAAAGAGGGGGATGATTCGCGTCATCCCCCTTTTTTGTTGATTTGATTATGTGGTAAAAGAATAGGTGAAAAGTATAGGAAACTGTTGGTGCTTCATTTACGTGTGCGGTAGCGCACACTATGAATGCAAGAGCAGCAGATATCAAAATAAAAGGAGCATTATCTACCAAGGATTTAGGAATTAAAGCAAGGGTCTGTAGACATTTCATAAATGGCTTGCGCTGTAGGCTAAAACTGAGCAGATCAGGCATGAAACGCAGGGAATAGCGAGACTATTGCCAAGTTTCATAACGCAATCTGAGAAAGTTTTAGCCACAGCCTTAGCAAAAACAAGCACTGCTTTGTTTGCAGTGCAAGGCGCAGCGAAGGACAAGCATATTTTTTTGCTGCTATTTCGTTATGAGTCAGTCATTTAGAATGACTAAATTTCCTGCCTCATGCCTTATATCAGTTAAAAAATATGCGTAGTCGCAAACATAGACGAAGTGTCTACAGCCCCTAAATCTCGACAATAAAAGTAACGCTTAAAAAATGTAACAAGAAGAGAGATTGACATGGAAACAGTTCAACCGAAGTCAGGTCTGACTTCAAAAATTATATGGCTTTTGGTCGCTATATTGGGTGCAGTATCTTTTGGGATATTGGCAGTCAGTAGAGGCGAACACGTCAATGCAGTCTGGTTAGTTTTAGCTGCGGTCTGTGTCTATAGCATTGCATACCGCTTCTACAGTTTATTTATTGCCACCAAAGTATTTGAGTTAAATGAGCGACGCTTAACGCCCGCACATCGTTTGGCTGACGGTTTAGATTATGTGCCCACCAATAAAAGTGTGTTATTTGGTCACCACTTTGCCGCGATTGCAGGTGCAGGCCCTTTAGTTGGGCCTATTCTTGCAGCACAAATGGGTTATTTACCCGGCACGATCTGGCTTTTAGTCGGGGTGGTGTTGGCAGGTGCAGTCCAAGACTTTTTGGTTTTGTTTATTTCTACACGTCGTGATGGGCGTTCTTTGGGAGAAATGGCAAAACAAGAGTTGGGTTCATTTGCTGGTGTGATTGTCATGCTGGGTGCGCTGGGCGTGATGGTGATTATTCTTGCCGTACTCGCTTTGGTTGTCGTGAAAGCTTTAACCAATAGTCCGTGGGGCGTATTTAGTATTGCAGCCACCATCCCAATTGCGATTTTCATGGGCATTTATATGCGTTTTATTCGCCCGGGGAAAATTGCTGAGGTTTCCATTATTGGTTTTGTCCTGATGATGATGGGTATTATTTATGGTGAAAATGTTGCACAGCATCCATTCTGGGGGCCTTTATTTACTTTAAGTGGCACAGAATTAACGTGGTGTTTAATTGCCTACGGTTTTATTGCTTCAGTTTTGCCAGTGTGGTTGTTATTGGCGCCACGTGATTATTTATCGACGTTCTTAAAAATTGGTGTTATTGCGGGTTTGGCTGTCGGGATTGTGTTTGCAATGCCTGAAATGAAGATGCCTGCGGTGACCCATTTTATTGATGGTACAGGGCCAGTATTTGCGGGTTCATTGTTCCCATTCTTATTTATTACCATTGCCTGCGGTGCGATTTCAGGTTTCCACGCCTTAGTGTCTTCAGGTACGACGCCAAAACTAGTCAATAACGAAAAAGACATTCGGATGATTGGTTATGGCGGCATGTTGATGGAGTCTTTCGTGGCAATCATGGCAATGATTTGTGCCACGGTGCTAGACCCAGGCGTGTACTTTGCCATTAATGCACCCACTGCAGTTTTAGGTACAACGGTGGAAAGTGCAGCAGAAGCGGTACGAAATTTAGGCTTTGTAGTGACTCCTGAGGCTTTAACCATTTTGGCAAAAGAAGTCGGTGAAAGCTCGATTCTGTCACGTACGGGTGGTGCGCCAACGTTTGCAATTGGTATGGCACATATCATCACCGAGATTTTTAATAACCGCTCAATGATGGCATTCTGGTATCACTTTGCCATTTTATTTGAAGCCTTATTTATTTTAACTGCAGTAGATGCAGGCACACGTGCTTGCCGTTTTATGGTGCAAGATACTGTAGGTATTGTTATTCCTGCAGTGAAAAATTCACATAACTTCTTTGGTAACTTGCTTGGCACAGCAGTTGCGGTGGCTGGTTGGGGCTTCTTCGTCTATCAAGGCGTGGTCGATCCTTTAGGCGGTATTAATAGCTTATGGCCTCTATTTGGTATTGGTAACCAAATTTTGGCAGCGATGGCGCTCATTTTAGGTACAGTGATTCTGTTTAAAATGAAAAAAGAAAAATATGTTTGGGTGACGATTATCCCAACAGTTTTCTTGTTCATTACTTCAATGACTGCAGGTTGGCAAAAGATTTTCCACGACAATCCCAAAATTGGTTTCTTGGCGCAAGCAGATCGTTTCAATGCTGCAATTCAACGCAATGAAATTTTAGCACCTGCAAAAACAGTGACTGAAATGCAAACCATTGTCATGTCCAATCAAATTAATGCCGTGTTATGTGGTTTCTTTATGATTGTGGCATTTGTGATGTTGTTCGCTGCCATTGGGGTGATTCGTCGTGCCTTGGCAAGTCCAACACCAACTGTACATGAAGCTGAAGCGATTTATCGTGATCCTGAAACGATTCAGCCGAATAGCGGTCATTAGGAGTGAGCACATGATTAAGCTTAAATTTGCCCAACAAGGTAAAACGGTGATTTACAACATCATTAAAATGACCATCATGTCGCAAAAGGATTTGATTCTGAATCCGAAAAACTGGTCGCGTATCGCTACTTTATGGCAGCGTTTGCAACAAAGTTTTCGTTTAATGGTCGGTGTACCCGATTATCAGAATTATTTGGAACACATGCGTAAGCATCATCCAGATTTAGAAGCCATGGATCCGAAGACTTTTTATCGCTACTGTGTCGATGCGCGTTATCCATCGGCAAAAGGTGGTTTGAAAAAGTGTCCGTGTTAATCCCGTATCACGATGGAAACGTATAGAGATACGAGCTGTTTAAAACTTACTTTTTTAGGCAGTTTAGAATATCTCGAGGATTTCTTTGGAAATTTAGCAAAACGGTGTATGTTTAAACATGCGCCGTTTTTTATTGGGGATAAGGGGATTTACTGTGATTTGGGGTACAGAAAAAGTTCAAAAACAACAACTGACGCAAGCGCAGCAACAGCTCAATGCACAGATTGAATCTTATGCTGGAAAAATTCAGGCTTTTTTGACTGAAATTAATACCATTATTTTAGATAAAGAACAGCAGACCAAATTGGCGTTAAGTTGTTTGTTGGCGGGCGGGCATGTGCTTTTTGAAGATTTACCCGGATTAGGTAAAACGACTTTATCGAGTGCCTTATCGCACTTGGCGGGTCTGCAATTTCAGCGTATTCAGTTTACCAATGACATGCTGGCCAGTGATGTGATTGGCGTGAATATGTTTAATCAAAAAGAACATCAATTTGAGTTTAAGCAAGGCCCTATTTTTACCCAAATTTTATTGGCAGATGAAATTAACCGTTGTTCGCCTAAAACCCAAAGTGCCTTGTTGGAAGCGATGGAAGAAGGCGCGGTTACGGTGGATGGTGTGCGTTATAGCTTGCCGCAACCTTTTTGGGTGATTGCCACACAAAATCCACTGTTTCAAAGTGGTACTTATGCGCTGCCAGAATCACAGCTTGATCGTTTTTTAATGCGTCTGTCTTTGGGTTATCCATCGCGTTTTGCTGAAAAAATGTTGCTGCAACAAAACTCCAGACATGCGCTGATTGCCAGTTTGGCCCATATTTTTACTGAAACAGAAATTTTAAATTTACAGCAATTGGTCACGGAAATTTATGTGTCAGATACCGCGCTAGATTACTTACTCGACTTAGCCACAGAAACCCGTAAAGCGCGTCACGGATTATCTACCCGTGGTGTTTTGGCATTGAAAAAAGCAGCACAAGCACATGCTCTAATTGAGCAACGTAGTTTTGTCACTGCCGATGATATTCAAGCGGTATTTGTGGCAGTTGCTGCACATCGTATTGGATTGAGTGAGGCAGAAACTTTGTATGTGATGCAACAGGTTAAAGTGAGTTAGTACACGCATGTTTAAGCAGGCATGGCAAAACTGGATCAAGACACGTTTTAAATTTGATCGACACAAGGCCTTAAAACAAAAAGATATTTTGGTTTTTATTTACCAACAGGGCTATCTGTATTTAGTGCTGATTTTGATCACGTTTATTGCAGGCGTGAATTATGGCAATAACCTGATTTTAGGCTTTTGCTTTTTGATCAGTGCCATTTTATGTATCAGTTTTTATTTGACCTTTAAGCAGCTGCATGAATTAGAGATTGAAATTGTGACCACCGAAGTTGGGCAAGTAGGTGAAGTATTGCAATTACAATTGCATTTCAAACAAGAGGTCGCGCAGGCACGCTATTTATGGATTAAAGCCGATCATCAATTAGAAAAGGTTCTTATTCAAGACACTCAGCAGCAGTATGTGTTGACATTTTTTGCGGAGCAACGTGGGCAGTTTAATTTCCCTCATTTACACATTTATTCGGTTTATCCTTTTGGCTTGGTACGTGCGTGGACTTATTTGAATTTGACACGTACCGCGTGGGTTGCGCCCAAAGCCGCCATGTATAGCGCAGAGAATAAACAGCATCAACACAGCTTTCAACCCGATTTAGACGAGTTTCGTGAGCTGCGTGATTTTCAATTGGGCGATTCCTTACAAGCCGTGTCGTGGAAGCAAGCGGCACGCGGTCAGGGCTTATATGTGAAAGTTTTTGAACAATATCAGGATCAACAGAGTATCGACATTCACTATGAACACATGCCTGCACCGACCCACGAAGAAAAACTAAGTTTGATGATGGGCTTAGTTGAACAATGTGAACAACAACAGTTGAATTATGCGATGTTTTTGCCGCATGCGACCCTTGAAAAAGGCGTAGGCGAGCGGCAGTTGAAACAGGCAAAAATTCTTTTGGCACAGGCTTGATGATCATGCACAATTCGATTCAGCAATCTATTCTGCTTAGCCTGATCTTAATTTTGGCTGCTCACATGCTGTTTAGCCCTGTGGCATTGAGTGTCATTTTCGGACTCATGTTGTTGCTGTTGTATCTTCACTATAAAAACAAGACAGCGCGTATTTCTAAAGTTTGGACTTATGGATTGACCTGTTGTGCCTTAGCCAGCATTTATTTGAGTTATAAAAGCCTGATTGGTGTAGAGGCAGGGGTTGCCTTATTAAGCACCTTTTTGTTTGCCAAAGCTTTAGAAAGTCATACTCAGCGCGACCTGATTATTTTATTTAATTTTGCGCTTTTTGTGAGCGCCAGTTCATTTTTATACAGCCAGAGCATGTGGATGACCGTGTTGGTTATTCTATGTTTAATCAGTTGTTTAATTGGGTTATATCGGATTCAAAAAAGTGCATTTTCAGATTATGCGTCGCGTCATTCGAGCAGGCAAGATGCAAAGCATGACCTTAAAAATGTCGCCAAGTTTATCGCATACGCTTTGCCATTCTTTTTATTATTGTTTTTATTCTTTCCACGTTTACCGCCATTGTGGCATGTACCTATTCCTGATGCCAAAGGCGTGACAGGTATTAGTGACACGATGTCACCGGGCGATATTGCCGAATTATCACAATCTTCTGCTTTGGCATTTCGTATTGTGGGGAATATGCAGCAACTGCCGCCACGTTCAAAACTATATTGGCGGGCGATGGTACTTGATCAATATGATGGTCGCACATGGACAAGCAATTTTAGCAATCAACAACCCGTTCAGGCAGCACAATTACAGCCAGAGCAAGTCGATTTTCAGTATCAATATATTGCCGCAGACCCACGTGCACAGTGGATTATGGCGCTGGAAAAATCTGTACCGAATCAACACGGTTATGTATTACGCCGTGATTGGAGTATGGTGCCACAGCGTCAAAATGGTCGGATTCAACCGATTGCTTTGCAGTGGGTTGGGGAATCCGCACGTATTCAAGGGGATGATGCACAGAACGAGCGTTATCGACGCTTTAGCCAGCGTTTAAATGTTCAGGTACAGACGCAATCTGACCCAAAGGCACAGCAATTTGCCCTGCAGCTGTTTGCCCAAAGTCAGCAACAACCTGAACGCTACGTGCAGAATGTATTGCAGTGGTATCGCAATAATGGTTTTAGTTATACCTTAAAACCCGGAACACTCGGACAAAACCGAGTCGATGAATTCTTGTTTCAGAGTAAGCAAGGTTTTTGTGAACATTATGCCTCAAGTTTTGCCTTATTGATGCGTTATGTCGGGATTCCAGCGCGTGTAGTCGTGGGCTATCAGGGTGGGGAACTTGCACCCGATGGACAAAGCTGGGAAGTACGACAGCAAGATGCACATGCTTGGACAGAAGTGTTGCTCAATCAACAATGGGTACGCATAGACCCGACAGCCATCATTGCACCTCAACGTATAGATGATGGTATGCAAAACCTAATGGCAGATGATCGGGCCGTTTTGGGTGCTGACACACAAATGTGGCAATACCAACATTCTAATTTTATTCGTTCTTTACGGGTGTGGAGTGATTATGCAAGTTATCAATGGCAAAGCAAGGTCGTGGGTTATGATGCCGAGTCACAGCGTCACTGGTTTGGACGCTTAGGGCTGCACTCAAACTATGCTTTGGCAGCGGTGTTGGTTTCAAGTATTCTCATGATCTTAGCAGGGTATTTTGGCTGGATTTTTTGGAAAAAACGTCAGCAAGGTTCTCGCATAAATCGTGCCTTAGACAAATTTTCTAAAAGATTGCCCGCTCAGTTGCAAAAACAGGATGCAGAAACAGTGAGTGTGTGGATGCAGCGTTTAGCAGCGCAGGTAGATGCAAATGAACAAGAGGCATTTAAGCGTTTAGGCGTGTGCTATCAACAATATTCTTATGCGCCTGAACATGACCGTGTTTCAGAGCAGGTGTTTTTTGATTTGCTTAAAACTTGCTCGGATGTGTTGAAAAAACACAGAAAGGACTTGTCTTAAAAATCAAAACTGAATATGATGCGAAGCACTTTAGGCGTATAGCTCAGTTGGTTAGAGCGCTACGTTGACATCGTAGAGGTCTCCAGTTCGAGTCTGGATATGCCTACCAATACATTAAAATTATATGTTGTTACATAACTTCATATAAGTAATAAAGCTCTGAATTATAACGATTTAGGGCTTTTTTATTGCTTTTCTTAAAGATACATAAATTCGCTTATAGTTTAAAAATATGTACACAGTGGTGTACACATGTAAGTTTTCGGCTTATTTTGCACTAATTGGTTTTTATTTTGCACTAGAGCTTTGAAGCCTCTTTCCACATTTCATTTGTGCACTGATTCGTGAGCGAGAACATGGCACCATTAAGCATTTAACGGTCATGCTAGTCACGGTTTTTGAAATTATGCTGGCAAAGGTTTTATCGATGAGCCTTGTGGTGCTTTTAGCAGCTTTTTTAGGCTTAAAAGTAGTGGGGCAGGGGGCATTACAGGTACCCATAGAAGGAAGTTTGCTGTTATTTTTCTTTGGAGCCTTGCTGACCTTATTTGCAACAACCTCAATGGGTATATATATGGCAACCGTGTCTAAATCGATGCCGCAATTCGGTTTGCTGATGATGCTTATTCTGATTCCCTTGCAAATGTTGTCTGGGGCAAGTACACCACGAGAAAGCATGCCAGAAATTATTCAAAATATCATGTTGATTGCAACGACAATGCATTTTGTAACATTGGCGCAAGCAATTTTATACCGAAATGCAGGATTGGATGTGGTCTGGCCTTCCTTTCTATGGTTAATCGCAATTGCAACAACATTTTTCTATGTATCTTGGAAACGTTTTAAAAATACCATTCATACAATGGCTTAATGTAATAGATTGAGTTTGATCGCTGAAGCACAAATTTTGACTGGGGCGTATTAAGAGTTACACCGCGCATAATTTTTGCTAATATGTATGAAAATTGTTCAATAAAAGTAAATGACATGAAACACATTCTTGTGCCAGTTTTGGTGGTGTTGGTCGTTTTATTAGGTTATCTCGTTTACTTGGAAGAGGAAACGCGAAAGCAGGCAGAACTGAACCGAGTTTTGACTGAATCTGCAAATTTATCGCTAGAAAAAACAGAAGCGGCTACACCACAGATTTTGCAAGTCACAGAATAAGCGTAGAAATTTCTAACATAATGTGTGGTAATTGCTTTATTCATCACACTTTTGTGTGCTTCACTTTATCGTAAAATTTTATCTTTAATTCAAAAAACTAGAATTTTTAAAAAATCCCTATGGTATAATTTGCCAATTGAAACTGCTTCATCACAACTCAATTGCATTACTTTTGAGAGTGGTTGAAGTAAAAAAAAAGATGAATAAAGCTGCATAAAATTTATGCGGCTTTTTTATTTAGCATTCCGAAATTTTGATTTTGATAAAATCAAATGCTTGATTGTGAATTAAGTTTATCTCTTTTGTGTAATTTCACATGCTTATTGGGCAAATCGATTGCCGCAACTAACACAGGCTTTTAAGTGCTGACTTAAAATTCAGTCATACTGCAAATTCAGTTTATTTACAGGGGCTAGGTCATGACGACTCCTAATCCATCCTCAGCGGGAATGCTTGAGCGCTTATTCAAATTAAGCGAAAACAAGACCACATTCCGTACCGAGATTTTGGCGGGTGTAACCACATTCTTAACCATGTGTTACATCATTATTGTCAATCCGATGATTTTATCTGAAACAGGAATGGATCATGGAGCTGTCTTTGTCGCCACCTGTTTAGCCGCAGCTATTGGCTGCTTGGTGATGGGAATTGTTGCCAATTACCCAATCGCACTCGCACCAGGCATGGGGCTAAACGCCTATTTCACTTACTCGGTTTGTTTAGGCATGGGTGTGCCTTGGCAAACGGCTTTGGCTGCAGTTTTTGTATCAGGGATTATTTTCATTGCCATTAGCATGTTTAAAATCCGTGAAGCCATTGTTAATGCCATTCCCATGTCATTAAAACTAGCCATTGGCGGTGGTATTGGTTTATTCCTAGCTTTAATCGCCCTAAAAAATGCAGGTGTTATTGTTGATAATCCTGCGACTTTGGTGGGCTTGGGTGACTTAAAACAACCATCAGTACTGCTAGCGCTACTTGGCTTTTTAATGGTTGTAGTAATGCATCACTTTAAAGTACGTGGTGCAATTATCATCAGTATTTTGGTGCTGACTGCTATTTCAACAGCTTTAGGTTTAAGCGAATTTAAAGGTGTGGTTGGAGAAATTCCATCTATTGCACCTACTTTTATGCAAATGGACTTTGAAGGTCTATTTACAGCAAGTTTAATTGGCGTAATTTTCGTATTTTTCTTAGTCGATTTATTCGACTCTACAGGTACTTTAGTGGGTGTTTCACACCGTGCAGGCTTGTTGCAAGATGGTAAATTACCCCGTTTGAAAAAAGCACTTTTTGCCGATTCTTCTGCAATTGTTGCAGGTGCGGCATTGGGTACATCTTCAACAACGCCGTATATTGAATCATCTGCAGGTGTTGCAGCGGGTGGTCGTACAGGCTTAACCGCAGTGATTGTTGGCTTGTTGTTTATTGCCTGTTTGTTCTTGGCACCACTTGCGCAATCGGTACCAGGTTTTGCGACTGCACCTGCCTTGTTATTTGTGGGTGTGTTGATGATTCAAGGCATTGTGCATATTGATTGGGATGACATCACCGAAGCCGTGCCTGCATTCTTAACAGTCGTGTTCATGCCATTTACTTATTCTATTGCCGATGGCATCGCTATGGGCTTTATTAGCTATGCGCTGATTAAACTACTCACTGGCAAAGCCAAGTCTGTACCTTATATGGTGTGGATTATTGCTGCACTTTGGGCATTAAAATTTGCCATGTTTGGCGGTTAATATTCTTAAACGGAAAAGGGGTGTAAACTCAGTTTGCACCCTTTTTTATTTTGATCAATTTTTTAAAATTCTCCCATAAAATAGCAAAAAGGACAGAACATGAATCAACTTGAGCTAATCTGTGCATTACCTAAAGCAGAATTGCATGTGCATATTGAAGGTACTTTTGAACCTGAATTGATGTTTGCCATTGCGCAGCGCAACCAAATAGACATCCCTTATCAGTCCGTAGAAGAAGTCAAACAAGCCTATAACTTTCATAACTTGCAGTCTTTTTTAGATATTTATTATGCAGGCGCACAAGTGTTGGTGCATGAGCAAGATTTTTACGATTTGGCTTGGGCATATTTTGAAAAATGTGTTGAAGACCGTGTGGTACATACCGAAATGTTTTTTGATCCGCAAACCCATACCGAGCGTGGTGTGGCATTTGCAACCGTGATTAATGGCTTACAACGTGCTTGTGATGATGCGCAAACAAAATTAGGCATCAGTTCAAATTTAATTATGTGTTTCTTGCGTCATTTAAGCGAAGATGCAGCATTTGCCACACTTGAACAGGCTTTGCCTTATAAAGATCAAATTATCGCAGTGGGTTTGGACTCAAGCGAAGTTGGACATCCACCTTCAAAGTTTGAACGTGTCTTTGCCAAAGCACGTGAAGCAGGCTTTTTAGTCGTGGCACATGCAGGCGAAGAAGGGCCAGCCGAATATGTTTGGGAAGCATTAGATTTACTGAAAGTAAACCGTATTGATCATGGTGTGCGTTCTGAAGAAGATCCTGTATTAATGCAACGTCTAATTGCAGAGAAAATGCCGCTCACGGTCTGTCCATTGAGTAATTTAAAGCTATGCGTAGTGGATGATATGGCACAGCACAACATCCGCCGTTTATTGCAGCAGGGTGTTAAAGTGACAGTTAATTCAGATGATCCATCTTATTTTGGTGGTTATATGAATGATAACTTTGTTGCTATTAGCCAAGCTTTAGATTTAAGCAATGCTGAATTAAAACAATTGGCGGTTAATTCTTTTGAAGCTTCATTTATTTCGGCTGAAGAAAAGCAAAAATGGATTGAGCAAATTCAAGCATTGGGATGAGTTAAACTGAATTTAGATTAGCTTAGACTACAAAAAAAGCAGCTTAATTTAAGCTGCTTTTTTGTGGGAGAACGATTTGAATCGCTTTAAACTCAAGCTTTAAAATTATTTACCTTGTTGCGTCATACTACGCAATACATCGTCTTTATCTATAAAGTGATGTTTAAGTGCTGCAAGCATATGCCCAACCACCATTGCCCCTGCAAACCATGACAAATAAGTATGCACAGGTTTACCCACGCTCCAGCTAAACAAACAGCCCGTGATTGGAATCGCAATCAGCATAAAATACAGACCTAGATGTCCTAAATGCGCTAGTGTTTTCATCAACGGTGACATGCTGTCAGGCAGTTGTGGCGCAGGGTGGGTGTAACGCCAAAATAAGCGAATCACCAATAAAAATAATCGCCATGAGCCAATGTAAAACTTGTGCGGTACGGGTGTAATATGAAGTGGAACTGTTCATGTTGTGTTTCAGGCGAATAGTGTGCTTGCATGCTAAACAACAGCATGTAGCGAAAAAAGTATCCACCTGCAACGGAGTGTTGAAAATCTGCAACGCTGCAAAAAAAATAGCGTTCTTGAGGGGGCGGTTGATATTTCATAAATAGTTTGCGCTGTAGGCTAAAACTGAGCAGATCAGGCATGAAACGCAGGGAATAGCGAGACTATTGCCAAGTTTCATAACGCAATCTGAGAAAGTTTTAGCCACAGCCTTTCAGGACAAGCATATTTTTTGCTGCTATTGCGTTATGAGTCAGTCATTTAGAATGACTAATTTCCTGCCTCATGCTTTATATCGGCTAAAAAACGTTGCGAGATATATCTCTCATGTCGCAAACATAGAAGAATTATCAACAGCCTCTAGCCTAAGCACTTGAATGTAGAAATTGCAAAAAGCTATTCCTTCGCCAAACAGGTTTAGGCACAATAGCGGCATTGTTTCACCCAAATGACTTGAATATTAAATACAGGAAATATCCATGAAAAAACTACTCGCTGTATTGGCACCTATCGCTTTGGTTTTATCTGCATGTACCACAACTACAGGTACTACTACAGGAACGACAACTGCACCGACAGCAACTCAACAATTGGGTATGGCGGCGATTAAAATTGCAATTAATGCCAAGTGCGTGACTGAATTAAATAACATTCCTGCATGGCACACTGCGACACGTGTTATGACACCAACGCAAAAGCAAAATGTTCAAGCGGAAATTTGTGGTTGTGTCAGTGAAAAAGCACCACAAAACGTGACTGCAGTAGATTTAGCCACTGCAGCAATTGACCCTGCTGCACGTGCAACGATTGTGAGCAATGCAGTATCAAGAACCATTAATGCATGTGTGGCAGAAGCAGTAAGATAAGTTTACTGATTCTGTAAAATTAAAGATGGTGCGTGTTGATTCGCATCGTAAGATAGGCTGAAGATTTCAGCCTATTTTTCTGGAAAAAGATGATGAAAATTGCAGGTGTAGATGAAGCAGGACGTGGGCCTTTAGTGGGTTCTGTTGTCGCTGCGGCAGTTATTTTGGATCCGAATAACCCGATTGAAGGTTTGAATGACTCTAAAAAGCTGACTGAAAAAAAACGTGAAAAGTTGTTTGTTGAAATTCAGGAAAAGGCTTTGGCTTGGGCAATTGCAGAAGCCTCTGCAGCCGAAATTGATGAGCTGAATATTTTGCAAGCATCTTTATTGGCGATGCGCCGTGCGGTGGAAGCCTTGTCTATTCAACCTGAACATGTCTTAGTCGATGGCAATAAAATTCCACAAGGTTTAGCGATGTCTTGTGACGCAGTTGTTGGGGGTGATGCATTGCATGCAGAAATTTCAGCAGCTAGTATTTTAGCTAAAGTGGCGCGTGACCGTGAAATGGTATTGCTTGATCAAGCATTTCCACAATTTGGTTTTGCTAAACACAAAGGTTATCCAACCAAAGCACATTTTGAAGCCATTGCACAGCATGGTGTAATTGCGGCACATCGACGTAGTTTTGCACCTGTGCGTAAGGCTTTAGAGTTAATGGAAAACTCACAGTAATTTTCATGCAAAACTTGTGCTGAGTTGCCTGTAAAATAGCTTTTACATGATTTGAATCAGCGAGCAACTCTGAAATGATGCGAGTTTTTAAAAAGCATTCAGCAGAAAAATTTAAAGCGGCAAATGAGCCGCTTTATATTCAATTACCTTAATCGTTTAACGATTAAAGTCATTTTGCGAGTAGTTATCTTCTTCAAATGAAGGTTGATAATCTTGATCTAAATGTTGCAAATGCTCATGCATGGCACGCTCGTGTTGAATACGTTGATAGATTTCTTCACGATGAACCGATACTTCTTTCGGGGCATTTACACCAATACGAACTTGGTTACCTTTGACACCAAGCACAGTCACGCTGACTTGGTCCCCAATCATTAATGTTTCTCCGACACGTCGGGTCAGAATCAGCATGTTTATCTCCTTGCAAAATGCTAAACCTGCATTGATTTTTAAAGCAATTTAAAAGTCACAACCAAATAAAAACCAGTAAATTTTAACGGAACGTATCATTATTTATTTTATAAGATACAGCGCTGCCAAAATTTATGAAAGCATGTTGCTCAATATAACAGAGCCACTATAAAAAAAACTATAGTGGCTCTATTTTTTTGTACTTTTTCGCAAAATTTGTCAGACAATTACATTTTCTGACAGGGGCGTATTAAGCGCGTGCGCTAGACTCACCGCTTTCACGATCTAGACCAAATACAGTGTGTAAAGTACGTACTGCAAGCTCTAAATAGTTTTCTTCAATAATGACTGAAATTTTAATTTCAGAAGTAGAAATCATGAGAATGTTGATGCCTTCATCTGCAAGTGCAGTAAACATTTTGCTTGCAACACCTGCGTGTGAACGCATACCTACACCTACGATAGATACTTTCACGATGTCACCACGTGTAGCGACTTCACGTGCACCAATTTCTTTGGCAGTTGCTTCAAGAATTGATTTTGCTTTGGCAAGTTCGCCACGGTTTACAGTAAAAGTAAAGTCGGTAGTACCATCTTCTTCTACGTTTTGGATGATCATGTCAACTTCAACATTGGCAGCGCCAATAGGTGACAAGATTTTAGATGCAATACCTGGCTCATCAGGCACACCTAAAATAGTTAATTTTGCTTCGTCACGGTTAAACGCGATACCTGAGATGATAGGTTGTTCCATGTTGTCTTCCAATTCAGTAGTAATGAGTGTGCCGACATTTTGTTTAAAATCTTCGTCGAATGCGCCATCATTGTCATTATCAAAACTTGATAATACACGTAAAGGTACTTGGTATTTACCTGCAAATTCAACCGCACGAATTTGCAATACTTTAGAACCTAAAGAAGCCATTTCTAGCATTTCTTCAAAAGAAATACGATCTACTTTTTTGGCTTTTGGTGCAACGCGTGGGTCTGTGGTGTAAACGCCATCTACGTCAGTATAAATTTGGCATTCATCGGCTTTCAATGCAGCAGCAAGCGCAACGCCAGAAGTATCAGAACCACCACGACCTAAAGTCGTGGTGTTACCTTCAGCATCAAACCCTTGGAAACCAGCAACCACAATCACACGGCCCGCGTCTAGGTTTTCAGTTAACACGTCAGTATTAATCGCTTCAATACGTGCTTTGGTAAATGCGCTGTCAGTTTGAATACCAACTTGGCGACCAGTTAGTGATTTTGCTGCAACGCCAATAGAATTCAGCGCCATCGCTAACATCGAAATCGTCACCTGTTCGCCTGTAGACACCATTTGGTCTAATTCACGCGGATCAGGGGTTTCGGTAATGGCTTTCGCGAGAGCGAGTAGGCGATTGGTTTCGCCACTCATGGCAGAAACGACAACCACTACTTTGTGGCCATGATCATGCCAGCGCTTCACACGACGAGCAACATTTAAAATGCGCTCGGGAGTACCCATTGAGGTACCGCCATATTTTTGAACGATTAGTGCCATAGTTGTTCCATATAAGCCATGACCCTGAATTTACCTGCTCAGGGTCAGTTACACAAAAAGTGAGATTATTTTGCCGCAAGCCAAGCAGTTAAACCTGCCATCACCGTTGCAAAGTTCTCGTTAAGTGGCGCGCCACCTTGTGCCAAATCAGGTTTACCACCACCTTTACCACCTAGTTCTGTAGCCAAGTGTTTGATGATGTCTCCTGCTTTAATCGTAGCAGTAAAGTCTGGTGCAACAGAAGCGATTAAGCTGATTTTATCGCCTTCTACACCTGCAAGTACAATCACTGCTTGGTCGAGTTTGGATTTTACACCGTCGTGCAAATTACGCAGTGATTTTGCATCCATATTTTGTACAGTGGTAATGAGCGTGGTACGTCCAGAAAGTTCTTGTACTTGACTTAAAAGTTCAGCTGCTTGGAAGTGCGCTAATTTTTGATTGAGCTGTTCAATCTGCTTTTGAAGGCTAGATGCTGTATCGACCAATGTATTCACTTTTTCTAAAGTTTGGTCTTTTTGTGCTTTCAACAAAGCATTGATGCTGTTGATATCGCGTTCAGTTTTTTGAACGGCTTCAACGGCTTTGCTGCCTGTAATTGCTTCAATACGACGTACACCAGCTGCAACACCACCTTCAGAGATGATTTTGAACAGACCAATATCACCTGTACGTTTCACGTGAATACCGCCACAAAGTTCAATGGAGAAGTTTTTATCTTCAATGATTGAA
The DNA here is from genome assembly GCF_002412355.1 of Acinetobacter sp. YT-02. Classification (NCBI taxonomy): domain Bacteria; kingdom Pseudomonadati; phylum Pseudomonadota; class Gammaproteobacteria; order Moraxellales; family Moraxellaceae; genus Acinetobacter; species Acinetobacter sp. YT-02. The sequence goes on along the minus strand of NZ_NOZT01000003.1, from coordinate 33,974 downwards.
CCCATAGAAAGTACGCGAACTTCATCGCTATACTTTTCACCAAATAGCATCATTGCGCCTTTGGCTTTGGCTGCTTCAATATCCAGTAATTCAGTAGAAACTGCGGTATTGGCAATGACTTCTGCATTTACCAAACGCTCAATTTCTTGCAATTGTTCAAATGACACAGGTTGGTCATTGGCAAAGTCAAAACGTAAAATATCAGAAGCAACCAACGAACCTTTTTGCTGTACGTGTGCACCTAAAACTTGACGTAGGGCAGCGTGCAATAAGTGTGTTGCAGAGTGGTTGCGTGCAGTAGCTTCGCGGATGTCTGCTTTTACAATCGCTTCCACCGCTTGCGCAGCTTTTAAACTGCCCATGGTAACAATACCTTGATGAACAAAAGCACCGCCAGATTTTTTGGTGTCTTGAACTTCAAAAATACCTGTTTCGTTTTTGAATAGACCTGTATCACCAATCTGACCACCGCTTTCTGCATAGAACGGGGTTTGATTGAGTACGATTAAAGCTTCATCGCCTTCAACTACTTCATCGACTTGTTCGCCATCTTTATAAATAGCCACAATTTGACCCTGACCAGTCGTTGCGTCATAGCCATCAAATTGAGTTTCACCTTCAACTTTTACAATTGAGTTGTAGTCAACTGCAAATTTACCTGCATCGCGTGCACGTTGACGTTGCGCTGCCATTTCAACTTCAAAGCCTGCTTCGTCAATGGTCAAGTCGCGTTCACGTGCAATATCTGCCGTTAAATCTGTTGGGAAGCCGTAAGTGTCATATAGTTTAAATACCACTTCACCAGGAATGACCGAGCCTTTAAGCTGTGCCAATTCACCCTCAAGCAATTTCAAACCTTGCTCAAGCGTTTTGGCAAATTGTTCTTCTTCTTTTAGAAGTTGCGCTTCAATACGCGCTTGATTTGCTGCAAGTTCAGGATAAGCTTGACCCATTACTTCAATTAAAGGCTGAAGCATTTTGTGGAAGAATGAACCTGTTGCGCCAAGCTTGTTGCCGTGACGTACTGCACGACGAATAATACGACGCAATACATAACCACGACCTTCATTCGATGGATTCACGCCATCGGCAATTAGGAAGCAGCAAGAACGAGCGTGGTCAGCAACTACTTTGAGTGAAGCAGGGTAGTCTACAGGCTTGCCAGTTTGCTGTGCAGTTACTTCAAGAGCAGTCGTGTCTAAACCAATAATCTGTGCTGCATTTTTGAGTAAGTGCTGGAACAGATCAATTTCGTAGTTAGAGTTGACGTGTTGCAATACTGCAGAAATACGCTCCAAGCCCATGCCTGTATCTACAGACGGTGCTGGAAGTGGGTGCAATACGCCATCTGCAGTACGGTTAAACTGCATGAATACGTTGTTCCAGATCTCAATGAAACGGTCGCCATCTTCTTCTAGTGTGCCTGGTAAACCGCCCCAAATATGATCGCCATGATCATAGAAAATTTCAGAACAAGGGCCGCAAGGACCTGTATCACCCATTGCCCAGAAGTTGTCTGAAGCATATTGGCCGCCTTTGTTATCGCCAATACGGATAATACGAGAAGCATCTAAACCAATTTCTTTGTTCCAGATGTCAAATGCTTCATCATCGGTGTGGTAAACCGTGGCATATAAACGGTCTTTTGGTAGAGCTAACCATTGTTCGCTGGTTAAAAATTCCCAAGCAAATTTAATTGCATCACGTTTGAAATAATCACCAAACGAGAAGTTACCCAACATTTCAAAGAAAGTATGGTGACGTGCGGTATAACCCACATTGTCTAAATCGTTATGTTTACCGCCTGCACGCACACATTTTTGTGACGATACAGCACGTACATAATCACGTTTTTCCAGCCCAAGAAAACAGTCTTTAAACTGGTTCATACCTGCATTGGTAAATAACAGGGTTGGGTCATTGGCGGGTACTAGAGAACTCGATGCGACACGTGTATGCCCTTGCGATTCAAAGTAACGCAAAAATGCTTCACGAATTTCAGCTGATGTCATAAAACGAGTACTCACAACCAAGTCACTCCATAAATTCCGATTTGGCTAAACGCAAGACAGTCTGACAAAAAATAATTCTTTGCTGTCATGCAGGCTTAAAATTTTAAAAACGCCAAATTATAACGGAAAAAGCCACTATCACCAATCATTTTAGCGTGAATTGATGACAATTCTGAATCAATCTCTGTTGCTGTGCGCAGAATAAATCTTTTGAATAGAGGATGATGGAAAATTGCTGACGAAAGTGGGGCATGATGAGCTGTTGTTGAATGTTTGTGCGTAGGCGAGAGTGTCAAACTAATCAACCACAAGCTGAAATTGTTAGATGGGTATTTTGAGTTTGCCGAATTAATCAGCAAATTAAGTGAAAAATCCCAGAATTGATCTGATTTTTTTCAGTAAGGCCTCAAAATCTATTAACATAGTCTGTGCTTAAATTTTGATTTCATTATGAAAGGATCAGTCATGCAACGAGTGGCAATCAATGGCTTTGGTAGAATCGGGCGCAATGTGCTGCGGGCTTGGTTTGAAAATCCCAAAGACTTTCATTTTGAAATCGTCGCCATAAATGACATTGCCGATGTAGAAACCTTGGTTCATTTATTTAAATATGACAGTACCCATGGTCGTTTTAAAGGACAGGTGGAAATTAGCCTTGAAAATGAACAGATTTTTTTGAATATTTCTGCAGGTTTGGCGCAATTAAAAGTTCAGGTGTTGAATCAGGCTCAACCTGCACAGTTGCCGTGGCAAGCTTTAAATGTAGATGTGGTATTGGAATGTACAGGGTTGTTCCGTTCCCGCGAGGCGGCAACGCAGCATATTACTGCGGGCGCCAAACGTGTAATTATTGGTGCTGCACCATTCGATACTGTAGATGCTGCGATTGTTTATGGTGTGAATCATCATGAAGTCAAAAGTACCGACCAAATTATTTCCAGCGTATCTTGTACCACGCAGGCTTTAGTACCATTAGTTAAAATCATTGATGATGCTTTCGGAATTGATACCGCATTAATGACTGAAATTCATGCAGTCACAGCCGATCAAACTGTATTGGATCAAGCACACCGTGATTTACGTCGTGCGCGTGCATCAGGGCAAAATATTATTCCTACAACTTCATCTGCCTTGGGTGCATTAAAACAAGTCATGCCAAAAATGGCAGATCGGATTGATGGTTACTCGATTCGTGTACCGACCATTAATGTTGCAGCTATTGATTTAACTTTTATTTCTCAGTCACCAATTACGGTGCACAAATTGAATCAGGTGTTGTGTGCTTCGGCAGCGCATGATTATGCCGAAATTATGCAAGTGACCGATGAGCCTTTGGTATCGAGCGACTTTAACCATTCACCTTATTCTTTAATTGTCGATTTAAGTCAAACCATGGTCGTGGGTCATCAAGCCAAAGTTTTTGCGTGGTATGACAACGAGTGGGGTTATGCCAACCGTTTACTAGATTTGTGTGAATCTTTTAGTCAGCGGGCGGTGTAAGCGGCTACTTTTTAAGACATATACAAAGTGTGAAAAGCGTGTAATAGTGATGACAGATTTTACACTTCGTATTCACGGTTAATTCACTGATTGATATAACAAAGTTTGCATAGAAAATTTGAATAGAGTAGTGGCATGATGATTATTTTATTGTGGGGATTTATTTTTTTGCTGGCACTTGCTGTCATTTTTCTGATTTGGTTGCAATTTAAAAATCAGGCAGACAGCAGCAGCGACGTGCAACATCAACAGCAAGTCGAGCAAAAAGTATTACATTTAGAAGAGCATCTAAAAAAGACGTTGGAGATCATGCAGGATTTGGCTAAAAAGATGCAGGTTCAGCAAGATGCACTCGATAAAACTGTGCAAAAAACCGCACAGCTTGAAATGCAAAATGCTGAGTTGGTCAGTTTATTGGCAAAGGCGGTCAAATCAAATCAGGACTTTTAAATGACGGCTTTGAAAGATGTGGTGTATTCATATTTTTTACCGCATATTTCAGAAAAAGTCAGGTGCATGAGCAAAAGTATCATGCTAAACTAGGAGAAATCGGGTGTGCTCCCGATTTTTTTATGCGGATTCGTTCCGCGCAAACAAGAATTTAGGTTTACAACATGCCCATTTCAGAGACATGGTTATTACCTGATGGTGTAGCTGATGTATTACCAGAACAAGCGCAAGTGATTGAAAGCTTGCGTCGTAAGTCACTGGATTTCCTCGCATCTCGAGGTTATCAGTTGGTGTACACGCCATTCATAGAATACATTGAATCTCTATCTTCTCTTTCAGAATCGAATCAAGATTTAGACCTTGCCACATTTAAAGTCATCGACCAGCTTTCAGGTCGTTTGCTGGGTGTGCGTGCCGATATGACACCCCAAGTGGCGCGTATTGATGCGCATGTACATCCTGTAGATGGCATTGCACGTTACTGCTATGCAGGTACGGTTTTACATACCAAACCACAAGGTTTTAATACCACACGTGCACCATTGCAATTGGGTGCAGAGTTATTTGGTTCAGACAGCATTGATGCCGATGTAGAAATGGTTGATCTGATGCTCAGCTTGCTAAAAGAAGCAGGTTTGGCAGAAGGTGTGCATTTAGACTTGGGTCATGTCGGCTTGTTCCGTAGCTTGGTTAAACAAGCAGAATTAAGCAAAGCCACTGAACGTCAATTGTCAGATTTATATCAGCGTAAAGCATTGCCTGAATTGGCAGAATTTACCCAAGATTTAAATTTCGGTTCAGATTTTTATGCTTTAGGTCGCTATGCCAGTGATTTAACTGCTTTGCAGGCTCATTTAAGTGCTGATGTGTTGGAAAATACCGAATTTAAGCAAGCGTTTGAAGCCGTGAAAGCAACACAAGCTGAAATTCAGGCACGTTGGCCAAACTTGCATATTGGTATTGATGTGGTTGAGCTGCGTTCTTATCACTATCACACAGGTTTAATGTATGCAGTGTATGCGCCAAATCGTGCTGCACCATTGGCACAAGGCGGTCGTTATGATGGCATTGGTCAGCATTTCGGACGTGCGCGCCCTGCAACAGGTTTCTCTTGTGACTTGTTTGTATTAAGTGCAGGTCGTTTTGAATCATCGTCTGTTGTTGTTGCGCCTAAAGGCTCACAACCTGATTTAATCGCGGCTATCCAAAACACACGTGCGCAAGGCTTTAGTGTAATTCAATTGTTGGGTAATGATGATTTAAACTCGGTTCCATACGCAACGCACCAATTGGTTCTTGCAAATGGTGAGTGGACAGTCGAAAAAATTTAATCGCCAAGGCATGTTTCATGTTACAGGTCTTGGTTTTCAATTTTAACAGCATGATGTAATGAGGCTATTATGGGCAAGAATGTTGTGGTACTTGGTACCCAATGGGGCGACGAAGGTAAAGGTAAGATCGTCGACCTGCTCACAGATCAGGCGGCGGCAGTCGTTCGTTATCAAGGCGGACACAACGCAGGCCATACTCTCGTGGTTGGTGGTAAGAAAACTGTATTACACCTCATTCCATCAGGTATTTTACGTGAAAACGTACTGTGCTTAATTGGTAATGGTGTAGTACTTTCTCCTGAAGCACTCATTAAAGAAATGGGTATTTTGGAACAAGAAGGCGTGCCAGTGAAAGAGCGTTTACGTATTTCACCAAACTGTCCGCTTATTTTGCCGAACCACATTGCACTTGACCAAGCACGTGAGAAAAAACGTGGTAATGCCAAAATTGGTACAACAGGTCGTGGTATTGGCCCAGCTTATGAAGACAAGGTTGCACGTCGTGCGATTCGTGTTGCTGACTTGGTTCGTGGCGGTGAAGCACTACGCGCTCAATTGACTGAATTATTGGACTATCACAACTTCCAATTGACACAATACTACGGTGTTGAAGCAGTTCAGTTAGATGAAGTTTTAGCGCTATGTGACCAATGGCGTGAAGTGATTGCACCATTAGTGGTTGATGTAACGACTGAAATTCATAATTACCGTAAAAACGGTGACAACATTATGTTTGAAGGTGCGCAAGGTTCATTACTTGATGTTGACCACGGTACTTATCCGTATGTGACTTCATCGAATACAACTGCGGGCGGTGTAAGCTCTGGTTCAGGCTTAGGTCCATTACATTTAGACTACGTTTTAGGGATTACCAAAGCTTATACCACACGTGTAGGTGCAGGCCCATTCCCAACTGAGTTGGTGTATGACGCAGCAAATGACGTAGGTGATGCGATTGGTAAACACTTAGGTACTGTGGGTCACGAGTTCGGTGCTTCTACAGGTCGTCAACGTCGTTGTGGTTGGTTTGATGCCGAAATTTTACGTCGTTCAGTCGATGTAAACTCACTGTCTGGTATCTGCTTGACCAAGTTAGACGTATTGGACGGTTTAGAAGAAATCAAAATCTGCGTAGGTTATGAAAATACCGATTCAGGTTGTGTAGGTTCTTCTGATGCGCTTGCATACGAAAACTTAAAGCCAATTTATGAAACAATGCCAGGTTGGTCTGAATCAACTGTGGGCGCGACCAGTGTAGAACAATTGCCTGAAAATGCAGTGAACTACATCAAACGTCTTGAGCAGTTAATTGAATGTCCAATCGACATTATTTCTACAGGTCCAGACCGCGCAGAAACTATCGTATTACGTCATCCATTTGATGCTTAAGTCGTTGTGCTTTAGCATAGCATTTAAGCTCTGATGATGTATTCAGCCCTGTCTAAATGATGGGGCTTTTTATTGCTGTTGTTTCAGTTTCAATAGCGACTCATTTTTGGAAACATTATAGATGATGCTGAGTGAGTTGTTTTTTCAAGACTAAAGTTGCAGATGACTGGCGCTGTGCAGAGCAGGGTGGCTTGTTACAATGGCTTTAGAAAATTAAATTTAATTAAGGTTATGCAGGATGCATAAAAATATTACCAGTACGATTTTTTATTCTTTATTGTTTGCGATGGGCGGCGCACCGACCATTGCCATGATGCTGATTTTATCGCAAAAGCATGATCCGAATATTATGTATCAGGCATTTATTGGTTTAAGCGTTATTTTTGCCTGTATTTTGGTGCCACTGATTCTGATTCAAAATGCTTACCTACTCTACAAACGCAAAAATCCAGAAATGGAAGAAAAAGTAGAAGTAGTGTCTAAAATTTACTTGGGTTTAAATGTTTTCTGTTTAGTATTTTGGTTGTGTTATCAATTTCTTTACTAGGGTAGTGATTGATCGCTCAGACATACAATCTGTACACAGCTTAGGCGTTGTTTACATAAATGATATGTTTATGAAGTGATTATAGATTTAAAGCCTTGAATTGATTTCATATAATTGATTGGTATGAAGATAGCTCGCAAGGCGGAGATTATTATAATGAACAAAAAACTGATGTTAAGTTTATGTGCCGCAGGCGCAATCACAGTTTCAGGGTGTACGACTGTTGCAGACATGGCGGGTGCAGATACTGCGACCTTAAATGCAACTGCTACCAAAAGCTATAATGAAATGGTGCAAGACGCACGCAATAAAAATCAGTTAGACACAAGCTCCACCACGTATAAACGTATCAATACTGTGTTTCAGCGTTTGATCCCACATGCCAATCAAATGAACCAAACAGGTCAGCCTTTCCAGTGGCAATTGGCGGTACTTAAGTCTGATCAGGTCAATGCTTTTGTCGCACCTGGTGGTAAAGTGGTGTTCTACACTGGTATTGTGAATAAACTGAATTTAACTGATGCTGAAATTGCCGCAATTATGGGGCATGAAATGGTGCATGCTTTAGAAGAACACGCGAAAAGTAAAATTGGTGCACAGGCTTTAACCAATATTGCCTTGAACGTAGGTTTAAGTGCGGCAGGCAATAACGTTGGTCAATTGGGTGCAGCAGCAGCGCAATTGGGTACCCAAATTGGGATTGGCTTGCCATATTCACGTAATTTGGAAAGTCGTGCCGATCAGGGTGGTTTAATGCTGATGGCGCGTGCAGGTTATAACCCACAAGCTGCAATTACCCTTTGGGAAAAAATGAACAAGCTTGAAGGTGGCGGCGGTGCGTCCTTCTTATCGACTCACCCATCGAATAGTCAGCGTATTGAAGCAATGCGTAAAAACTTGCCAGCAGCACAAGCGCTATATAACCAAAGTCGTCGTTAAGATGACCTCAGCCAGTTCAACTGGTTAAGATAAAACACAAAAAAGATGCGCATGGTTTTATGCGCATCTTTTTTTATGAAGACTTTTTGACTTTAAACAGCATAAAAATGATGAGTTATTGCTGAGTTCATATTTTTAATTTCATTTTAAAGCAGTGCTTAAAATAAAATTAGGGCGCTGGATTGGGTTGTTGACGATGAATGGCTTCAATGCCTTGTAAAATTTCATCTGATAAGGTGATGTCAAAGGCATCAATATTTTCTTTGAGTTGCGCCATATTCGTCGCGCCAATAATGGTACTTGTCACAAAAAATTGCTGCTTGATAAATGCCAGCGCCAGTTGCGTCAAACTCAAGCCGTGTTGTTCTGCAAGTTGGGCGTATTGCTCGGTTGCCCATTCGCTTTGTGGATTACTGTAACGGCTAAAACGTGAATATAGCGTGACACGTGCATTGGCAGGGCGTGCGCCATGACGGAATTTACCAGTTAAATAACCAAAAGCCAAAGGTGAGTAGGCGAGTAGTCCAACACCTTCATAATGGGCAATTTCAGACATACCAATTTCATAAGTACGATTCAGCAGGTTATATGGATTTTGTACGCTAACAAATTTGCTTAATCCTAACTGTTCTGCCAAGTGTAAAAACTTCATGGTGCCCCACGGGGTTTCATTCGACAGCCCAATATAGCGAATCCGTCCTTTTTGAATTTCTTGTTGCAATGCGGTTAAGGTTTCAGCAAGATCGGTTATTTCTTGCGTATTTTGTGCTTCTTGGTTGCCATAACCGAGTTTGCCAAAAAAGTTGGTTGGACGCTGCGGCCAGTGCAGTTGGTATAAGTCGATATAGTCGGTTTGCAGACGTTTTAAATTACCATCTAGCGCAGAATGAATATCCTGCGCATTAAAGCGGGTTTTGCCATCTCGTATATGGCTACCACCTTGTGATGGTCCTGCAATTTTAGAGGCGAGAAATATTTTGTCACGTCCGCCACGTTGGTGCAGCCAGTGACCAATCATGGTTTCAGTTGCCCCTTGGGTTTCTACTTTAGGTGGAACAGGGTACATCTCTGCGGTATCCCAAAAATATAAGCCTCGTTCTAGTGCATAATCGAGTTGTTGAAAGGCTTCTTGCTGGGTATTTTGTTCACCAAATGTCATGGTGCCTAAACAGATTTCTGGAACTAGAATGCCTGTTTTTGCCAAAGGTCTAAATTGCATCTTAGCATCTCGCTTAACATTGTCTTTATGAAGTCATGTCCTAAGAGGCTAAACCATTTTGAGCCGCTTGTGGCAGTTAAAATTGCTGATGCTTTGTAATGGTCGTAAGAATTATATTTTTATAGTTGAAAATGGCTATAAGTTATATACAGGCAATAAAAAAGCAAATCCGAAGATTTGCTTTTTTAATGAGCATATAGATGGTTTACTCGTCATCAAAGTTGCCATCAGTGGCTTCATTTTGCTCCAAAGAAGCATCAAAAATCAGAATGGCTTTACCATCAGTTTCAATCATGCCTTGTTCTTCAAGTGTTTTTAGAACACGCCCGACCATTTCACGTGAACAGCCGACAATACGACCAATTTCTTGGCGTGTAATACGAATTTGACGACCGTTTGGCAAAATCATGGCTTCTGGTTGCGCAGAAAGATCAATCAAGCAACGTGCAATACGACCAGACACATCTATAAAGGCAAGGTCAGTTACCTTACGTGTAGTATTTTTTAAACGACGTACCAGCTGTGCAAAAACTGCATAGCTTAAGTCAGGATATTGTTTGCTGAGTTCGTGGAAGTTTTCATAAGTAATTTCTGCAATTTCACAGACATCACGAGTACGAACTTCTGCAGTACGTTGTGGATTCGATTCAAACAGACCCATTTCCCCAAAAAAGTCGCCTGGATTCAAATATGCCACAACAATTTCGCGATCATCATCTTCGCGAAGAATAATTGATACTGAACCTTTTAAAATCAAATATAACGATTTAGATTCAGTCCCCGCATCAACAATAGTTGTCCGTTTTGGATAACGGTTGATGTATGCACGTTTTAATAATGCTTTGACTGAGTCAGGCAGTTGTCCAGGGGACAATGCATCAGTGCTCAGCTGTGAAAAGTTTGAAGTCATGCTAACGGTTCCGAAAATGGATAAATAATAGATCGCACAAGACCTAGTCTGAACTTGTCACACAGTAGAGATGAAATTCCTTATCAACTCAAGTTATGTTAGTGTACAAATACCCGTGTCAATTTATAGTTTTTTTTAGGTAGTTGCAATGCAAACAAGTGTTCAGTGGTTAGAGAACGTTGCTTTTGAAGCCAAATCAGAAAGTGGTCATTCTGTAGTGATGGATGGATCCGCAGAATATGGTGGTGAAAACCGTGGTCCACGTCCTATGGAGTTAATCTTAATGGGACTTGGTGGTTGTGCTTCATTCGATATTGTGACTATTTTAAAAAAATCACGCCAAGAAGTGACGCATGTTGAATGTCAGTTAACAGCAGAACGTGCCGATAGCATCCCTGCAGTGTTCACCAAAATTCATTTGCATTTTGTGGTCAAAGGCAAGGCTGTTAAGGAAAAGCAGGTCGCGAAGGCGGTTGAACTTTCAGCAGAAAAATACTGTTCTGCCAGTAAAATGCTATCTGATGGTGGTGTTGAAATTAGCCATGATTTTGAAATTATTGAACAAGATTAAGCGTTGACTGATAGGTCATACAATGGTTGGTATATTTGCCAATCATTGTAACTAAATATTTCTATTTGCATGAATAATAATCAGAAGCCTTTAATTTGTTGATATATAAGTGTATGTCAATAATTCAACTCACTATAAAAAAATTACCAGATTAAACTTGAAATTTACTTTAATCAGTCCAATATTATAATTGAAATCTAACCGTTAATTTTAATTAAGATTTTGAAAAATATATAAAAAATTTAATTGAAATTTACGCCTGCGTTCCCATATATCCATCAAGTACACAATTTGTTGTGAGGAATAACAAGAATGCGTTTTGAAAAGTTTACCAACCGCCTACAGCAAGCTTTATCCGATGCCCAATCTCTCGCGATAGGGAAAGATCATACTGCCATTGAAGGCATTCACTTATTGGCGACTTTGCTCGAAGAAGCTTCCAATGTCAGTTTATTACAACAAGCAGGCGCAAACCTACGTGATTTGCAAAGCAAATTACAGCAAGCGATTGCTGATGCACCGACTTTGGCCAATCCAACAGGCGATATCAACTTAAGTCCAGATGCGGTTAAAGCCTTGAATTTGGCTGACAGTTTTGCCCAAAAAGCAGGTGATGAGTTCTTGTCAACTGATTGGTTGATGCTGGGTTTGACCGAAGTGGGCGCGACCAAAACACTACTGAACAGTGTAGGCGTGACCTCAGATAGTTTGCGTAGCGTGATTGACAAAATTAGAGGGGATGAAAAAGTCATGAGCAATAATCACGAAGATCAACGTGACTCACTCAATAAATATACCATCGATTTAACCGAACGTGCGTTGGCGGGCAAGCTAGACCCTGTAATTGGTCGTGATGATGAAATTCGCCGTACCGTTCAGGTGTTGTCACGCCGTACCAAAAACAACCCAGTACTCATTGGTGAACCTGGTGTGGGTAAAACTGCGATTGTTGAAGGTTTGGCGCAGCGTATTGTGAATGGTGAAGTGCCAGAAAGCTTAAAAGGTAAACGTGTTTTATCTTTAGATTTGGGCTCATTGTTGGCAGGTGCGAAATATCGCGGTGAGTTTGAAGAACGCCTAAAAGCGGTCTTAAAAGACTTGGCGAAACAAGAAGGTGAAGTCATCTTATTTATTGATGAATTACACACACTTGTGGGTGCAGGTAAAGGCGATGGTGCCATGGATGCAGGCAATATGTTGAAACCTGCATTGGCGCGTGGCGAATTGCGCTGCGTCGGTGCCACTACTTTAGATGAGTATCGTCAATATATTGAAAAAGATGCGGCTTTAGAGCGTCGTTTCCAAAAAGTATTGGTCGATGAGCCAAGTGTAGAAGACACCATTGCAATTTTACGAGGTCTGAAAGAACGCTACGAAGTGCACCACGGGGTTAAAATTTTAGATTCGGCGATTATTGCCGCCGCTAAAATGTCGCACCGTTATATCACTGACCGTCAACTTCCCGACAAGGCAATTGATTTGGTGGATGAGGCAGCGTCACGGATTAAAATGGAGCTAGATTCTAAGCCTGAAGCCTTAGATAAATTAGAGCGCCGTTTAATTCAATTAAAACTGCAACTTGAAGCCGTGAAGAAAGATGAAGATGCAGGCAGCCGTGCTGAAGTTGCACATCTGGAAAAACAAATTATTGAAGTTCAAAATGAATACAATGATTTGGAAGAAGTTTGGAAAGCGGAAAAAACCTTGGTTGAAGGCACTAAGCAAATTCAGACTCAGCTTGATCAGGCACGTATGGCATTGCAAAAAGCGCAGCGTGAAAATGACTTGGCGGAAATGTCACGTTTACAATACGGTGTGATTCCTGAGTTGGAAAAACAACTGGCACAAGATGAGTTGGTTGAAGAGAAAGAAGAACCAAAATTATTGCGTAACAAAGTTACGGACAATGAAATTGCTGAAGTCGTGAGTGCTGCAACGGGCATTCCTGTATCGAAAATGCTGCAGGGTGAACGTGAAAAATTGCTACACATGGAAGATTTCTTGCATAACCGTGTGGTGGGGCAAGATGAAGCTGTGGTGGCGGTGTCGAATGCGGTACGTCGTTCACGCGCAGGTTTGTCTGATCCTAACCGTCCAAGTGGTTCGTTCCTGTTCCTTGGCCCAACAGGGGTAGGTAAAACAGAATTGACCAAAGCGTTAGCGAACTTCTTGTTTGACAGCGATGACGCCATGATTCGGATTGATATGTCTGAATTTATGGAAAAACACTCGGTCAGCCGTTTGGTCGGTGCGCCTCCAGGCTATGTCGGTTATGAAGAAGGTGGTGTATTAACCGAAGCAGTACGTCGTAAACCGTACAGTGTGGTGCTGTTTGATGAGGTGGAAAAAGCCCATCCAGACGTATTTAACATCTTGTTGCAGGTGTTGGATGATGGACGCCTAACCGACTCGCAAGGTCGCGTGGTGGACTTTAAGAACACTGTAATTGTGATGACTTCTAACTTGGGTTCACACGAAGTACGTGAATTGGGTGACAATCCAACACGTGAAGAAGTGCGTACCGTGGTCATGGCCGCAGTTTCACAACATTTCCGCCCTGAGTTTATTAACCGTATTGATGAGTTGGTGGTGTTCCATTCACTGGAAAAAGCACAAATTCGTGGCATTGCCGATATTCAATTGGATCGTTTACGTGCGCGTTTAAGCGAACGCGACTTGAGCTTGTCGATAGACGATACTGCATTTGATCAATTGATTGAAGCAGGTTTTGACCCAGTCTACGGTGCGCGTCCATTGAAACGTGCAATTCAGCAACAAGTGGAAAACACATTGGCGCAAAAAATCCTCGCAGGTGACTTTGTTGCAGGTGATACGATTTTAATTAAAGCTGAAAATGGTCATTTGCTGTTTGAAAAAATGAAACTCAGCTAATTGGCTATGTGTAAGCAACTTTTAAGAAACCCAGCTTCGGCTGGGTTTTTATGACTGACAATTTAGGTCACATAAGTAAAATTTTTGGTAAAAAATGACAGCTATTTTTAATATTTTGTGATGAATATTATATTTAAGTGATTTATTTGCAAAACAATTATCTTTTTTAAAGAAGATTAATTATAATTTATTGTTCAATAAGAATAGATAAATTCTGAGCAGAATCTATGTCAAAAATAGTATGGGGTGGAATGGGGGTTGCAGTGTTGGCAGGAGCTGTCACTGCAGGAAATTTATATGCAGATAAGAGCCTGCGTGAGCATTATCAACAAAATTTAAATCCTGTACCCAATGTGAGCGTCCAATATACGGACTACGACATGGGGACTTTAACAGGTACTGCCAAATGGAAAATGACCATTATTGCAGACCCATGTAATGCTAAAGAAAAACTGGTGTTTCACGGACAAGATCAAATTCAGCGGACATGGAAAGGTTACCAAATTGATTCTAAAATGAATCTGGAACAAGGGCAGGGACAATTTTCCGAGTTCTTTCAGCAGCCTCTAAATGTGACAACGCAAGTGAATTGGTTGGGTGTATCGACCACGAAATTGAGCATACCTGCTATAGAGAAAAAAGAAGCAGGACTTGAAGCTAAATTTTCTCCTATGCAGATTGAGTTTCAGGCGAAACAAAGTCAGGGGCAGCATAAAATTGTAAATATGAGTTTTGATGTGCCTCAATTGACGGTGCTGGATCAATTTGGACATCTTCAAGTAAATGGCATGCAGTTTAAAACCAATCAGGCTTTGAATGTGCAGTCTTTAGAGCCGGGCTATTTCCAATTCAGTATTGCAGAAATGCAGCGTCAAGACCCAAAAGCAGTGGGTTCAGGCAAAATGAAAGACTTCAGTTGGCGTATGGATACTCAACTGCATGAGCGCACGGTAGATATTCAATCGAAATTTAAAATTGCCGAGTTAGGTTTAAATAATGTGCCTGCCATGCAAGACCTGCAAGTGAATTGGGATGTTAAAAGCTTGCAGCGCAGTAAAATGCAGACGTTTCTTGATATTGTGCAAAAACAAAACAACTCATGCCTAGAAGCGGAAAACTTTGAGAAAGAAGTTCAACAAGCCTTGTTGGCTGTGATTAATGAGGGCTTTCAGTTCGAATCCAAGAAGAATCAGTTGAAATTAGGCACAGGCAGTATTCGGGCAGATTTGGTTGGTAAAGTGATGCCAGGGCATCAAACCACTGTAGAAGGCTTAGCGAAAATGTTCCCAAGTTTATTGGAAATGCAAACCGATGTGAGTTTTAACAAGCAAGTGGTCAAAACCATTATGAATAATTATATGAATGCTGCAGGTAAAAGCATGTCTGATCAGGAGTTGGAACAGATACTCAGTGCGATGCAAAGCAATCAGCAAATTCAACGTGATGGTGATGAATTTAAACTGTCGATGCATTATCAATATGGTGAAAAGAAGTTTTTAACTGGTCAATAATCTAGATACTGATCTACGATAAAACAAAGCCTGTTCAAATGAACAGGCTTTGTTGTATTGCCATATCGTTTATTTAAACAGGCGGGTGCTGAATTTTCCAAGCACGGTGGATTTTGGTGTTGCGTTTGAAATCTTGCCCAATGGTTTCATGGCTAATTTCCTGCACATCAAACATGGCTTCAATTTCTTCATCCATTTCAAAACCACGGTAGTTGTTGGAGAAGTACAGCGTTCCGCCTGTGGTTAAGCGGTTCATGGCACGCTTAATTAAAGAAACGTGGTCGCGTTGTACGTCAAATGTTCCGTAGAACTTTTTAGAGTTTGAGAAAGTTGGTGGGTCAATAAAGATCAGATCATATTGTTCATGACCTTCTTTGAGCCATTCAAAACAATCACTGGCAAAGAATTGATGTTGTTCATCGGCATGGTCTACCGTTAAACCATTCAATACAAAGTTTTCTTTAGACCAATTCAAATAAGTATTGGATAAATCGACGCTGGTGGTACTTGCTGCACCGCCAAGCGCGGCATGTAAACTTGCAGTTGAGGTATAACTGTATAAATTCAGGAAGTGCTTGCCACGTGCTTCTTTGGCAATACGTAAACGCATTTGACGATGGTCAAGGAACAAGCCTGTATCTAGGTAGTCGGTGAGGTTAACCAAAATTTTAGCCTGACCTTCTTGCACAATAAAACGCTTCGAGGCGGTACTTTGTTTGGTGTACTGGTTTTTACCTTCCTGACGGGCACGGGTTTTAATAAATACCGCATCGCGCCCTAAACCTGTGACAGCGCGAATGGCTTGTAAGGCAAGGTTAAAACGCTTTTTGGCTTTTTCAGGATCAATTTTTTTCGGCGGTGCATATTCTTGCACGTGCAAACGGTCGCCGTATAAATCGACTGCGACATTAAAGTCAGGTAAGTCGGCATCGTATAAACGCAGACAATGCACATTTTCTTTCACCGCCCATTTTTTCAGGCTTTGCATGTTTTTTTGCAAACGGTTGGTGAAATCTTCTGCGCCTTCAATGGGTTCAAACTGTTGCGGTTGCCAATCTGCTAAGAATGGGCGTGCGAATGTTGCAGGTTTGATCGTACCAAAACGGACATAAATTGGCAGTTTACCGTTCATCAAACGTAAAATTTGCGGGTCATTGAAAGCCAACACATCGGCTTGTTCAACTTGGGCTGCAATGACGGCTGCTTTTTGATTTGGGAAATGCTTTTGCAAGAGGGCAGACAGACCCAAATATAAGGCACGGTTCGAGGCTTTATCGCCCAAACGCTCACCATAAGGTGGGTTGGTTACAATAAAGGCCTTTTTACCTTCGGCTTGAAAGTCGGGCCAGTCAGCCAAAGTACGTTCTTCAATTTGAATCTGATCGAGCAGACTTTCAAAACCTGCTGCAATAATATTTTGCTTGGTGGCTTTGACTGCTTCCCAGTCGGCATCGAAAGCATAAAATTTTGGCAATGGTTGTTGTAATGCAGTTTGATGGCGTTCAGCCGCTTCTGCTTTAATGCTCATCCATAATTCATGGTCGTGACCTTGCCAACCGTTAAAACCGAAACGACGTACCAAACCCGGTGCACGGTCAGTCAGCATCATCAATGCTTCAATAATAAACGTACCCGAACCACACATTGGGTCTAAAATAATGTCGGGTTGAATTTGTTGTAATTGACCTTTTTGCAGAATCGCTGCGGCAAGGTTTTCTTTAATTGGGGCATCGGTCATAAAACGACGATAGCCGCGTTTATGCAGTGAATCGCCAGATAAATCTAGGCAGTATGTATGTTCTTTTTTACCTGCCAACACGTATAAGGTAATTTCAGGCTGTTTGATGTCAATGCTTGGACGTTTGCCCACTGCATCCATAAATGAATCGACCACACCATCTTTAACGCGCAAGGTCGCAAATTGGCTGTTCACTTTAATGTCACGCTCTATATGCAAACGCACTGCAAAAGTACTTTGTGGCGCAAAAATCAGTGACCAGTCAAAGCTCAGCGCACCTTCATAAAGCTCTTCGGCTACATCGCGCGCGTCGTGACTAAATTCAATTTCGTGTGTGTGAATTGGTGTAAGGACACGTGAGGCTAAACGTGACCACATGCAGACACGATAGGCATTTTCGAGTGTGCCTTTGAAAATTAAACGACCCGGTAAACGTTCGATATTTTGAATACCTAAACCTTGCATTTCTTCTTGCAATAAGGTTTCAAGTCCATCTGCACAGGTGACCCAATATGTAGAAAGACGGGGTTTCGAATTCATGAAAATTTCCAAAAGCAATTCAGCAATCGGCTATTTTACCGTATTTTGTGCTAGAAAACTTAGTGATTTAGCGTGAATCGTGCAGAATTTTAAAGGTCTAGGTTTGAAGAGCTTCAGGGCATTTTTTACTGTTTTTTTCTAAAAAGGCAATGAGGATGTAATGACATCTCTAAAAAATTTTGAGTGATTGTATTGCGGAAAAATAAAAACCTGAATATTCACATGATTGGTATGTATTTTGCTCATACATTGTTGTGATGGTGAACATTTTGCAGATGAGCATCAAACACTGCAAAACAACAATGAAGCGATAAGGGGAATATTTAAATGACCACGGCTACTTTAAACACGGCACAGGCTTTAACAGCAAATAACGAGATTTTTTCAGTTGCCACTTTAATTTATACGCGATTAAGACGGGTCAGTGGACGTGTGATTGATGTCATGTATCTGGTTGAAAATTCAGACTATGCACGTGCTGTGCTGCAATTGGCGCTCGCTACACACGATGAGGAATTGTGCCGTTATGCGCTGCGCTTAAAAAGTATATTGGCTAACTTAATGGATGCTGATGCAGAAATAACGTCGCCACAGACTGAAGCGCAGCAATTAGATGCAGTAGAAAATATAGAAAATATAGATGACTTGACTGAACCTACAGCTGAAGAAATTTATCGGGCGCAGGTGTCCCATCATTATATAGGGGCATTGCGTTAAACGGTGAATTGTACAGACTATGCCTACATAGCCTGAAGGTTGCGTAGGCAGTTGTAGGCGAAGATTGACCCACCAGATGTTCATCAAGCTCATATCAAGATGATTGGCTAGCAGAGCAGTTAAATATAAATGCCATCCTTTCACATCGCTTTGTAGAGTATTAAGCATGAAAGAAAGTGTAGATGAGTCTGCATGACTTAATTTTTAAAATCATAAGTTTCTTTTGACTAAATCACGCCAAGTTACACTGCTTTGCCAAATCAATTTCTGTATAATGCGTTAACTTAACGTATAAGGAATCTCTCATGCATTTGGCGGCATTGCATACTCCGAGCCAGATTCAATTGAATAAAGATGGGCATTTAAAACACTTTTTAACCATCGAAGGTCTTTCCAAAGAAACCCTCACCCAAATTCTGGACACAGCACAGTCCTTTTTCAATGAACAAAACCAACTGATCACCAATAATTTGCTCGAAGGGCGCACGGTGATGAATTTGTTCTTCGAAAACTCTACTCGTACCCGCACCACATTTGAAGCCGCAGCCAAGCGTCTTTCTGCCAATGTACTCAATATTGATATTGCCCGTTCAAGTACCTCTAAAGGTGAAACTTTGCGTGACACTTTGTGGAACTTAGAGGCGATGGCTGCTGACATTTTTGTGGTGCGTCATTCATCTTCAGGTGCAGCACATTTTATTGCTAAAACGGTTTGCCCAAAGGTTGCCATTATTAATGCGGGTGATGGCCGTCATGCACATCCAACGCAAGCGATGTTGGATATGCTGACCATTCGCCGTGAAACCCAACGACCTTATGAAGAATTAAGTGTTGCGATTATTGGTGATATCAAACATTCACGCGTGGCGCGTTCCGATGTGGCTGCCTTGCAAACACTGGGCTGTAAAGACATTCGCGTGATTGCACCGAACACCTTGTTGCCCTACGGTTTTGATGAATATGGCGCAGGCGTGCGTTTATTTAACAAAATGGAAGAAGGCATTAAAGATTGCGACGTGATTATCACCCTGCGTATTCAAAATGAACGTATTGATTCGCCAGCACTTGCCTCACAAGCCGAATTCTACAAAATGTACGGTTTAAACAAAGAGCGTTTGGCGCTTGCAAAACCAAACTGTATTGTGATGCATCCTGGTCCAATGAACCGTGGTGTCGAAATTGATTCAAGCATTGCCGATGGGCCTCAATCGGTGATTTTAAATCAAGTAACCAACGGTATTGCGGTACGTATGGCGGTATTGGCCTTGGCGATGCAAGGTCAATTGCAAGAACAAGGTTTGATTGACGCGATTGCGGTATAAGGAAAAAGTCATGGCGATTGTAAAAATTGAAAATGTACGTGTGCTTGACCCAATCCAGCAAATTGACCGCGTACAAACGGTATATCTTGAAAATGGCAAGTTGGTTGCAGAAAGTGCAGATATTAGCGAAAGCATAGATGCCCAAGGTCAATGGCTCATGCCAACTATGGTCGATTTATGCGCACGTTTACGTGAACCTGGTCAGCAACAACATGGCACGCTCAAATCTGAAGGCAAGGCCGCACGTGAAAACGGAATTCTGCACTTATTTACGCCACCCGATTCTAAACCAATCGTGCAAGACAACGGTGCACTCATTCATGGTTTGGTCGAAAAAGCCATGTTGGATGGTGGCATTTATTTAGAAGTGATTGGTGCACAAACTCAAGGTTTAAACGGCAAGCAGCCTGCCAATATGGCGGGACTGAAAAAAGGCGGCTGTAGTGCAGTGTCCAATGCCAATGCACCTTTTGAAGATGATGATGTCGTGATTCGCACACTGGAATATGCTGCAGGTTTGGACATGACCGTGGTGTTCTATGCCGAAGAACCGCAAATTGCTAAAGATGGCTGTGTGCATGAAGGTTTTATTGCATCGCGTCAGGGCTTGCCTATGATTCCAACTTTGGCAGAAACCGTAGCGATTGCCAAATATTTGCTGATGATTGAAGCCACAGGTGTACGTGCGCATTTTGGCTTATTGTCTTGTGGTGCATCAGTTGAATTGATTCAACAAGCTAAAGCCAAAGGTTTACCTGTCACTTGTGATGTTGCGATGCATCAACTGCATTTAACCGATCAAATTATTGATGGTTTTAACTCGTTAGCGCATGTACGTCCGCCACTGCGCTCAGAGCAAGACAAAGCATTACTGCGTCAAGGTGTAAAAGATGGTGTGATTGATGGGATTTGTACTCATCATGAGCCGTTAAATAGCTCTGCAAAAATGGCACCATTTGCAGATACTTTGTCAGGTTTTACTGCATTTGATACTTATATTCCATTTGGGATTCAACTGATTCAGGAAGGTCTGTTCAGTCCATTGGAATGGGTAGAAAAAGTGACACTTGCACCTGCGCGTGTGGCAAAAATGCAAAGTCGTTGGGAACAGGAAGCGGGTTGGGTCTTGGTTGATCCAGAAGTGGAATGGACACTGAACAAAGAAACGATTGTGTCACAAGGCAAAAATACGCCTTTGATTAATCAAGTTGTAAAAGGCAAACCAGTACGCGTCTTTACTGCTTAATATGCTCTGATTGATATTTTATTTTCAAGTTTAAATAAGAGTCAGCTTCGGCTGGCTTTTTTATTGAATTTTAACAATCCCCAAATAGAAAATCGAAGAAGAGACTCTACATTCCGTTGACTCAAATTTCACAACAAAATCAAAACACCACAATTTATTACATTTGTTTAAATTTTAAGCATATACACTAAAAAACAACTTGAAAACAAAGACAAAAAAAGAGGGCATATATATGCAAACAGATTTTATAGACTTGCTCAAACAAAGTGTGTCATCCATTGTATTGGAAGGGGAAACCCAGCATTTGCTTGAAAAAAATCAGGCATTAAATAGTTTTTATCCCATTTTATTGTCTATTTTAAATTCACGACCTGAACTGATTGACAATCTGCTGCGACAACTGAATCCACGTGTGGGCGATGTATTTGGTTCAAATCTATCTTTAAAACAGCAGTTTTTAGATTTGGTCAGCGGCACAGCACCGCAAACCGAAATTGAAAACACCCTGAATCGTTCAATTGCACCAAGTTTAAACTTTTTGGAAAATCAGGCAGGTTCATCTGACCCAGTTGCAATTCAGCATTTACTGCAAAACAATTTAGATTCAATTCAGGCGGCTTTACCGCAGTGGGCAACAGCATTATTGGCTGCTTTGGGGGTAAATAATGCTGCGGGCCAAACCGTACATCAAGCACCTGAAGTCATTGTGACTGAGCCAGTAGAAGAACGCCGTTCGTGGTTATTGCCAATTTTAGCTTTAATTATTTTAATTGGTTTATTGGCATTTTTATTCCGTGCATGTAGTGACCGCAACCAAGCGCCTGCAACCACACAGACCCAAGTGGCAGCAAATCAGGCTGCAATGTTGCAAGTCAGTACAGGCAGTGATGGTAATTTGGTGACCTGTCAAATTTTGCTGAATAATCCAAGCTATATGGAAATTCTGCAGAATGAAGTGAAGCAAATTTTCAATCATCCAACAGGTTGTGGTGCAGAAAATTTTGCCAACTATCATTCGGAATTTATTGATCAGGACGTGATTCCAAGCGTTTTAAAAATGCTGAAAGGTGTACCGAATGTCAATTTAAACTGGGTGGGTAATCAACTGTCTATTCAAGCCACGAACCCTGCCGATGCAGAGCGTTTAGCCAGTCAAATTCGTCCATTGGCTAAAAACATGACTGTAGTGACTCAGCAACCTGCAGAAACTACAGTAACCGATGTTAATCAGGCTGTAACCAGCAGTATTAGCAATGCCGAGCAGGCTTTGGCTGCAATTAATCCTGACAATATTCAAGCTTTGGATATTGCGACGGCACTCAATATGCAAATCATTAATTTTGATTCTGCATCGACTGAAATTCCAGCAGCCAATAAGTCTATTTTAGATCAGGCTGCGATATTGATGCAGCGCGCGCCACAAGTGCAATTAACCGTGAAAGGGCATACCGATGCCGTAGGTGATGCCAATGCCAACAAAACTTTGTCACAACAACGTGCGCAAGCAGTGGTCGATTATTTAGTATCACGTGGTGTAAATCCGGGTCAATTGCAAGCCATTGGTTTTGGTTCAGAGCAGCCGATTGCGGCAAATGCAACGCCAGAAGGTCAATTTAAAAACCGCCGTATTGAGTTTGAAGTCTTGAATGTAGATACAGGCACGGTGCGTAGTGTGGAAGATGCTGGCGTGGTAGAGCAAAAGGCGCCTCAATCTTAAAATAGGTCTATTTTCTTGTAAGCCTTCACTTTGCAAAGTGAAGGCTTTTTTATTGTGGATCAATCCCGAAGTATTGTGCAAATATCGAAATTGAAAGTGATTTTTTAAATGATTTTTGGTTTAGTGGAATAATTTTATAAATCAGTGATTTATTGGTTTTGTTGAGTGGAAAAGTATAGGAGTCAAAATAAACTCTCTCCCTTGTATTAAGTTTTAAAGCAGTGCATCAAAACTTGCAAAGGAGAGGGTTATTCACTCGAGATAAATTCATCAAGCTGCGACTTTTTGTAAGGCAACACCTGTGACTTTTTGAATTTCATCAAAACTGACATCGGGTGCAAGTTCAATCAACTTTACGCCTTGTGGAGTAATATCAAGCACGCCTAAGTCGGTAATGATACGATGCACCACCGCTTTACCTGTGAGTGGCAAACTGCACTGCGATACAATTTTAGGCGTACCATCTTTGGCACAATGTTCCATCAACACCACAACTTTTTGTACGCCTGCAACCAAATCCATTGCACCGCCCATACCTTTAACTTTCTTGCCGGGAATCATCCAGTTGGCAAGATCGCCTTGTTCAGAAACTTCCATTGCCCCTAAAATAGCGATATTGACATGCCCGCCACGAATCATGGCAAAGGAATCTGCGCTAGAGAAAAAAGCCGCACCTTTACGCGCTGTCACAGTTTGTTTACCTGCATTGATCAGGTCGGCATCTACAGTTTCGGCAGTTGGGAACTCACCAATGCCAAGCAAGCCATTTTCGGACTGTAACCAGACATTGATATGTTCAGGAATATAATTGGCGACCAGTGTGGGTAAGCCAATGCCTAAATTGACATAAAAACCATCTTCTAATTCTTGTGCAGCGCGCTGCGCCATTTGATTACGCGTCCAAGCCATGTCTTAAGCCTCCGCCTTTAAAGTCATTTGTTCAATCCGTTTTTCTGGGCTTGCATTGAGGACAATGCGGTTCACATAAATACCAGCTAAGTGGATTTCGTCGGGGTCTAAATCGCCAATTTCAACGATTTGTTCAACTTCGGCAATGGTGATTTTGCCTGCCATAGCACAAACAGGATTAAAGTTTTGTGCTGTTTTACGGAAAATAAGATTACCCGCTTTATCTGCTTTGTAGGCTTTGACCAAAGCGACATCTGCAGTCAAAGATTCTTCTAAAATATAATCTTTGCCGTTAAATTCACGGACTTCTTTGCCTTCTGCAATGACAGTGCCTACACCTGTTGGGGTGAAAAATGCAGGAATACCCGCACCGCCTGCGCGTAATTTTTCTGCCAGTGTGCCTTGCGGGGTAAGTTCAACTTCCAGTTCACCGCTTAAAAACTGGCGTTCAAATTCTTTATTTTCGCCGACATAAGATGAAATCATTTTTTTAATTTGTTTGGTTTCAAGCAATAAGCCTAAACCAAAACCATCGACCCCTGCGTTGTTGGAAATACAAGTCAGCTGTTTCACACCTGTATCTTTTAACGCAGCAATCAAGGCTTCAGGAATACCGCATAAACCAAAACCACCCACCGCCAAGGTATGCCCATCTTGAACCACGCCATTTAATGCAGCTTGTGCGCTGTCATATACTTTATTGGACATTTGTCACCTCTTTATTCTCTGCACGGCATTCACTTGCCATGTTGTGTTGTTGCCATCCTTATTGCTTATGTTCCAATGCTATTGAGGATGAAATGGGTTTTAAGCACAAACCTTTTGCCAGTAGGCATTGGCATAGTGAGATGGATTATCACGCTGTAAGATATTGCTGATGTTGCGACTGGCTTGCATCAGCGGCTCTAACCGCACACCTGTTTCAAAACCCATCTTGGACAGTAAATAGTACAAGTCTTCGGTAGACACATTGCCCGATGCACCTTTGGCATACGGACAGCCACCCAAACCAGCAATGGATGAATCAAATACACGAATGCCTTGTAAGAGCGATTGATAAATATTGGCAATCGCCATGCCGTAAGTATTGTGAAAATGACCTGCTAAAACTTTGGCATCGACCTCTGCCAAACATGCATCCCAGACTTTTTGCACACGGTCAGGGGTTGCTGTACCAATGGTTTCACCCAAAGACACTTCATAGCAGCCCATGTCCAATAATTGCTGTGTGACTTTTGCGACTTGTTTCGGGTCAATTGCGCCTTCATAAGGACAGTCCACCATACAAGATACATAACCACGCACGCGAATGTTGTGCGCTTTGGCTTGACGCATGACATCGCTAAATTTTTCCAAACTTTCTTCAATTGAACAGTTGATATTTTTTCGGGTAAAGCTTTCAGAAGCGGCGGTAAACACGGCAACTTCTTTGCAACCCACCGCCAAAGCCGACTCAAAACCTTTTGAGTTTGGGGTCAGTAAACTGAATTGAATGTTTGGGTTTTGTGGCAGGCTGGCAAACAGCACATCGCTGTCTGCCATTTGCGGTACCCATTTGGCCGATACGCAAGAACCGACCTCAATGCTGCTTAAACCTGTTTGCATTAAATCCAAAATCAGGTTTTTACGGTCTGCCAAAGTGAGTGGCGTTTTCTCATTTTGCAGACCATCTCGTGGGCCAACCTCTACAATTTTGACAAATTCAGTCATGCAACTTCCTCCGTCAAGGCTTCAAATTCAACCAGTTCATCGCCTGCTTTGACCTGATCGCCCGCTTGGAAGTACGAACTTGCCACAATGCCATCGAAAGGCGCACGAATTGAATATTCAATTTTCATGGCTTCCAGTGTCATCAGTACATCATCTTTTTTCACACGGGCATTGGCTGCCACCAAAACTTGGGTGATTACACCCGGCATTGGTGCAGTCAGATTGTTGGCATTGTCTTGTTGATCATCGCTGTTAAAGTTTGCTTGTACATAGCTAAACACATGACGCTGACCGTTTTGGAACAGGGTGATGCCTTGCGCATGTTGGTTAAATGCTATTTTTTGTTGCTGACCATTGATACAAACCTGTAGACGATGTGCATCCAAAAGCTCGCCTTGAACGCTCAGCGTTTGCCCATTGTAGTGAGCCTCAAAACCAGAAGTGCATGGTTTTAACTGGATTTTGAGTGTTTGGTCATTGCACTGTAATTGCACTGTGTGGGCGCTTTGCTGATTTAAGCGCCAGAAGTGGTCTTTTTGCCAAACCGCGTTGTTTGCCGCTTTGTTGTTTTGAATACGAGAAAGTACATCAATTAACGCAGCTGCAACGACAGTTTCTGTAGCGACTTCAGGTTTTGCGTTAAGTAAAAATGCTTCCTCACGTTGAATAAGCCCTGTATCCAAATTGGCATGTTTAAAGGAATCACACAGCACCAAACGATCCAAGAATGCAATGTTGTTGCCTAAACCATCGACGTGGAACTGACCTAAAGCATGGTGCATTTGCGTTAATGCTGCTTCACGGTTTTTACCCCAAACAATCAGTTTGGCAATCATTGGGTCGTAGTAGGTGCTGATTTCATCACCTTCGACAATCCCGCTATCGACACGTACGGCATCATTTTGCTCTGGATAATGCAGATAGCTGATTTGACCAATGGCAGGAATAAAGCCTTTTTCTGGTTCTTCGGCATACACACGCGCTTCAAGGGCATGACCATGAATTTGCAATTCATGTTGCTGTTTTGGCAATCGCTCACCAAAAGCAACTCGCAATTGCCACTCAACCAAGTCTTGCCCTGTAATCATTTCTGTGACGGGGTGTTCGACCTGCAAGCGGGTATTCATTTCCATGAAATAAGCAGTACCGTCTTGCTCGACAATAAACTCTACCGTACCTGCGCCCACGTAATTTACAGCACGTGCGGCATCAATTGCGGCTTGGCGCATAGTTTCGAGTTTATCTTCTGGCATTTTTGGTGCAGGTGCTTCTTCAAGCACTTTTTGGTGGCGACGTTGTACCGAGCAATCACGTTCAAACAAATGCACGTAGTTGCCGTGAGTATCGCCAAAAACCTGTACTTCAATATGACGTGGTTGAATCACATAGCGTTCAATCAGCACGTCTTCGTTGCCAAAGCTAGAACGTGCTTCACTTTTACATGAAGCGAGTGAGCTGAGAAAGTCTTCACTGCGTTCTACTAAACGCATGCCTTTACCGCCACCGCCTGCACTGGCTTTAATGAGCACAGGATAACCAATGCTGTCGGCTTGTTGCTTTAAAAATGCCGCATCTTGATTGCTGCCGTGGTAGCCCGGAGTTAGTGGCACACCTGCTTTTTCCATCAAGGCTTTAGAGGTTGCTTTTAGACCCATCGCCAAAATGGCTTCAACTGGCGGGCCAATAAAAACAATATTGTTGTCTTTACAGGCAAGTGCGAATTGGTCATTTTCAGATAAGAAACCATAACCCGGGTGAATCGCTTGTGCACCTGTGCTTTTGGCTGCCTGAATAATACGTTCAACTTGCAAATAACTTTGTGCCGCAGGCGATTCACCAATATAAATGGCTTCGTCTGCCAGTTTAACGTGTTGTGATTGCGCATCGGCATCTGAATACACCGCGACTGTCGCAATCCCAAGTTTTTTTGCGGTACGAATTACACGGCAGGCAATTTCACCACGGTTGGCAATTAAAATCTTTTCAAACATCGTGCGATCCTTCTTTTATTCTGCCGTGGTCTTGATCCAAGCCGGGCTTTGTTTATTTAAAAAAGCATTTAAGCCATTTTTCGCCTCAGTTCCTTGGCGAACATGTGCAATATGCTGTGCAGTTTGTTGGAGTAAATCTTCGGTCAAAACTTGATGATTAACCATCTGAATCAGTTGTTTAGAAGCATGTTGCGCTTCTGGGCCACCAAGCAATAAGGCTTGCACAATTTCATCAATTTTGCTGTCTAAGTCTTCGGCTGAAGTGACTTCATGCGCTAAACCAATTTGCTGTGCCTGTTCTGCAGAAATACGCTCTGCCGTTAAAAAGTAACGTGATGCCTGACGTGCGCCAATCGCACGAATGACGTAAGGGCTAATGGTAGATGGTGCTAAACCTAAACGTACTTCAGAGGTCGCAAACTTGGCATCGGTGCTGGCAACGCAAATATCACAGGCAGCTGCCAAACCCATACCACCACCAAAGGCAATACCATGCACACGGGCAATAGTCGGTTGTTTTAACGTCGCTAAACTTTGCAGCATTTTTGCCAGTTTTAGGGCATCGGCTTGATTTTCTGCTGTAGAAGCTTGACCTGCCTGTTTCATCCAGTTCAAATCTGCACCTGCAGAAAAGCTTTTGCCGCGTCCTGCCAAAATCACCACTCGAATATCATCACGGCTATTCAGTGCCTGAAAGCAGGCGTGTAATTCTTCAATCACCTCTGTATTGAAAGCGTTATGCAATTCCGCACGATTAATCCAAACCGTAGCCACTTGGTTGTTCTGTTCGAGCTGTAAAAACTGATAATCCATTTTGTCACCTCTTACATGCGGAACACGCCAAATTTGGTCGGTTGGATGGGTGCATTGAGGGCAGCGGCTAAACTTAATGCCAAAACTTCACGCGACTGTGCTGGATCAATCACACCATCATCCCATAAGCGTGCAGACGCATAATATGGATGACCCTGACGTTCGTATTGTTCACGAATTGGCTGTTTGAACTGATCTTCTTCTTCTGCAGACCAGCTACCACCTTTGGCTTCAATCTGATCACGCTTTAAGGTAGACAATACGCTCGATGCTTGTTCGCCACCCATCACTGAAATACGTGAGTTTGGCCATGTCCACATAAAACGTGGTGAATAAGCACGACCACACATCCCGTAGTTACCTGCACCAAAAGAACCGCCAATCACCAAAGTCAGTTTAGGCACATTGGCTGTGGCAACCGCCATCACCAGTTTGGCACCATTTTTGGCAATGCCTTCATTTTCATATTGGCGTCCAACCATGAAGCCTGTGATATTTTGAATAAATAACAGGGGAATGTTGCGTTGGGTGCATAGTTCAATAAAGTGTGCGCCTTTTTGTGCCGACTCGGAAAATAAAATACCGTTGTTGGCAATAATCCCGACAGACATACCATATAGTTTGGCAAAACCTGTAATTAATGTGGTGCCAAAGCGCGCTTTAAATTCATCAAAACGTGAACCATCGACAATACGGGCAATCACTTCACGTACATCAAACGGTTTACGCGCGTCAGTCGGAACAATGCCATACAGTTCAGAGGCATCGAATAATGGTGCTTCTATATGCTCAGGCTGCGGGTTTGGCTTTTTATTTAAATTGGCAACGATGTTGCGGGCAATTGCCAAGGCATGTTCATCATTTTCTGCCAAATGATCGGCTACACCTGAAAGGCGAGTGTGTACATCGCCACCACCCAAGTCTTCGCTGCTAACCACTTCACCTGTTGCGGCTTTAACCAGCGGTGGGCCGCCCAAGAAAATTGTCCCCTGATTACGCACAATGATGGTTTCATCTGACATGGCAGGGACATACGCACCGCCTGCGGTACAACTTCCCATCACAACGGCAATTTGGGCAATGCCCATGCTCGACATACGCGCTTGGTTATAGAAAATGCGTCCGAAATGATCACGGTCTGGAAAGACTTCATCTTGTAGCGGCAAATATGCACCGCCAGAATCGACCAAATAAATACAAGTCAGGTGATTCTGTTCGGCAATTTCCTGTGCGCGTAAATGCTTTTTCACAGTCAGTGGATAGTACGTTCCACCTTTTACTGTGGCATCGTTGGCAATGATCATGCAGGTCACGCCATTCACTTGACCGACACCCGCCACTACACCCGCAGCAGGGACATCATCCTGATAGACCTGATAAGCGGCCAACTGACCAATTTCAATAAATGCAGTACCCGGATCGATCAGGTGGTCAATCCGTTCACGTGGCAGTAATTTGCCACGGTCTAAATGTTTTTGGCGTGCAGTTTCGCCACCACCCAAAGCAATTTTTTGGACTTTTTCTCTGAGGTCATCGACTAGGCTTTGCATCGCAGCTTGGTTGTTTTTAAACTCGTCGCTGCGAATATTAATTTTGCTCTGTAATTGATTCATGCCAACATCCTTGTCTATTCTTGTGATTTATTTTTAGGCAGTTTCGTTAAACAATTCACGGCCAATCAACATACGGCGAATTTCTGAAGTACCCGCACCAATTTCATAGAGTTTGGCATCACGCCATAAACGTCCTGCAGAGAACTCATTGATATAGCCATTACCGCCCAAGGTTTGGATGGTTTCACCTGCCATCCATGTGGCTTTTTCGGCAGCGTATAAAATGGCACTGGCTGCATCTTTACGTAAACTACGGCTGTGTTCAGCTTTGTCACATTCTGCGCCAACGGCATAGACCAGTGCTTTACATGCCAACCAAGTCGAATACATATCGGCAATTTTGCCTTGCATAAGCTGGAATTCACCCAATGCCTGACCAAACTGTTTACGCTCATGAATATAAGGAATCACGGTATCCATGCAGGCATCCATAATGCCTAGCGGCCCTGCACTTAAAACTGCACGTTCATAGTCCAGTCCACTCATTAGTACTTTTGTACCATTGCCCACACCGCCCAAGACGTTTTCTTTTGGTACTTCAACATTGTCAAAGAACAATGGATAGGTATTTGAGCCGCGCATCCCGAGTTTGTCTAAATGGCTGCCGTGGCTAAAACCTGACATGGTTTTTTCAATTAAGAAAGCAGTCATACCTTTGGCGCCTGCCTGTAAGTCAGTTTTGGCATACACCACCAAAACATCGGCATCACCGCCATTGGTAATCCACATTTTTGAGCCGTTGAGCAAGTAATGATCGCCTTTATCTTCAGCTTTCAGTTTCATGCTAACCACGTCTGAGCCTGCATTTGGTTCAGACATTGCCAAAGCGCCGACGTAATCGCCTGAAATCAGTTTTGGTAAATAGCGTTGCTTCTGTTCTTCTGTCCCATTTCGCTTAATTTGGTTCACACATAGGTTAGAATGAGCACCGTAAGACAAACCAATGGATGCTGATGCACGAGAAATTTCTTGCATGGCAATGATGTGAGCTAAATAGCCTAAGTTAGTGCCGCCGTATTCTTCACTCACGGTTAAGCCAAGTAAGCCCATATCGCCAAATTTTTTCCAAAGCTGGGCAGGGAATTCGTTATCACGATCAACCTGTTGAGCAATGGGTGCAATTTCCTTTGCACAAAAAGCAGCGATTGAATCGCGCAGGGCGATTAAGGTTTTATCTAAGCCGAAGTCTAAGCTTTGTAAAATCATGTGTTCATCCATCCTGTGGTTATATTTGTTGTTCCTAAAACAAGCATTGTTGTTGTGCTTAGGTTCTAACATACATCGAAAATTTAAAAAAGTGAACTAAAATTCACAAAATGATTTACAATTCATTTTATCTGGTTGAGAATAAGATATGAGTTATAAAAGATCATCATTGATGCAGGAACGTATGGAACAAAATCGCATGGCGATTTTAGATTCTGCTCGTGAACTTATTGCTCATGGGGGCTTTAAAGAAGCGTCTATCCAAGCCATTGCAGAACGCGCAGGCGTATCTACAGGTTTGGTGTATCGCTACTTTGAAAATAAAAGTCAGATTTTGATTGAAGTTTTATCGGATGCGATTCGTCGTGAGGTCGAAATTTTGGACCACATTGCGAAGTCAGATTTAAGTGCAAAACAAAAATTGCAAAAATCTGTCACCACTTTTGTGAAGCGTGCGATGAACAGCCCTCAATTGGCGTATTCGTTAATGTTCGAGCCTGTAGACCCAGAAATGGAACATGAGCGTTTTCGCAGTAAACAACTGATCAAACAGAGCATCAAGGAAATTTTGGCTGAAGGAAAAGTCAATGGTGAGTTTGATTTTGAAGATTTGAACACTGCTGCTTTGGGTGTGGTTGGCTCCATGACCTTTGTAGTGATTGAACCTTTAAACCCGTCTCGCAATGTGATGTTTGATCAAAATTATAAAGATTACTTTGTCAAACAAATTGCCGACTTTTGTGTAAATGCAGTGCGAAAACAGCAGGGAGGGTAGTAAAAACAACGCACAAAACAGGCAAAAAGTAATCGTCGTCATAATGGAAAACAGAATTACAAAGAATCAAGGAGATCGATTCAATGACACAAGTACGGTTAAGTTATGCCTATGGCACCAGTAATCAGCCTTTGTTAGGCATGACCATTGGTGAAAAGTTTGATCAGGCTTGCCAGCAATATGCAGATCAGGATGCTTTGGTAAGCGTGCATCAAAATGTGCGTCTGACCTATAAGCAACTACAGCAACAGGTCAATGCCTTTGCCTGTAGTTTGTTAAAACTCGGTTTTAAAAAAGGTGACCGCCTTGCCATTTGGTCTCCGAATTGTGTGGAATGGACGATCACTCAATTCGCAGCCTTTAAGGCAGGGGTGATTTTGGTGAATTTAAACCCAGCCTATAAAAGCAATGAACTGGAATTTGTGCTCAACAAAGTTTCCTGTAAAGGTTTGGTAATTGCATCGCAGTTTAAAAGTACCAACTATCAGGACATCTTAACGAAAATTGCCCCAGAGCTGTGTCAGGCAGACAATAAAGTCCTCAACGCCAAGCGTTTACCGCATTTAAAGCATGTGATTAAAATTGATGATCAAGCACATACAGGAATGCATCGTTTTCAGGATTTATTGACAGCTCCAACCACACACATGCTGAAAAAACTGCAACACATTGCCAGTGAGTTGCAGTTCGATGAAACCATTAACATTCAATTTACCTCAGGCACGACGGGCAATCCGAAAGGCACTATGCTGACCCACAACAACATTTTAAATAATGGTTACTTTGTAGGAGAAGCAATTCATTTAAGTCCACAAGACCGTGTTTGTATTTCCGTACCGCTGTTTCACTGCTTTGGTATGGTGATGGGCAATTTAGCGTGTATCACACATGGTTCAACCATGGTCTATCCATCGGCAGTGTTTAACCCGCTCGATACCTTAAAAGCCATTCAGCAAGAAAAATGTACAGCTGCTTACGGCGTACCGACCATGTTTATTGCCATTTTAGAGCATGAACAGTTTGATGAATTTGATTTATCTAGCTTGCGTACAGGCATCATGGCAGGCAGTCCGTGTCCGCAAGAAATTATGCAACGCGTCATCGACCGTATGCACATGGCGCAAATCACCATTTGTTATGGCATGACCGAAACAGCGCCTGTGAGCGCACAAAGTTCGACTGAAGATTCGGTGGAACGTCGAGTCAGTACGGTGGGGCGTGTACATCCACATCTGGAAGTAAAAATTGTCGATGAAGAAGGCAAAGTCGTGCCGCGCGGACAGTTAGGAGAATTGTGTGTGCGTGGTTATTCAGTCATGCTGGGTTACTGGGATGAACATGACAAAACCCAAGAAGTCATTGATGTTGCACGTTGGATGCACACAGGCGACATTGCAGAAATGGATGATGAAGGCTTTGTAAAAATCAAAGGTCGCATTAAAGATGTGGTGATTCGTGGCGGTGAAAACCTGTTCCCGAAAGAAATTGAAGATTTCTTATATACTCACGATGCGGTCTGCGATGTGCAAGTAATTGGCGTGCCAGATCATCGTTATGGTGAAGAACTATGTGCCTGTATTATTTTGCATGAACACCATGAATGTACCGAAGAGGCAATTCGCCAATACTGTGCAGAACACATTTCACACAATAAAGTCCCACGTTATGTGCGCTTCTTTAGTGAATTTCCAATGACCGCTTCAGGCAAGGCACAGAAATTTAAATTACGTGAATTTATGCGTGAAGAATTAAATTTAAAGGAAATTGCTTAAGGCATTATTTCAGCTATTTACTGCTGCAAGATCGACCTTTTAATTTTGTCAGCACACACCCTTTATTTCTCACGCAGAGATAAAGGGATACTCTATACAGGAATAATCACACTAAAAATATATCGCATGCTCGGCTTAATAAAAGATGGCACAAGTTTAAGCATGATGCGTGATAATCAAGGATGAAAATAATGACCGTACGCAATGATTGGACTCGAGAAGAAATTCAGCAGTTATATGAGCAACCTTTTCTGGATTTAGTCTTTGAAGCACAGCGTGTGCATCGCCAACATTTTGCTGCCAATACCGTACAAGTCAGTACCTTATTGTCGATTAAAACAGGCAAATGCCCTGAGGACTGCAAATATTGCTCGCAATCTGCGCATTATGATTCACAGCTTGAAGCTGAAAAACGTATTGCAGTTGATAAAGTCATTCAAGAGGCTAAAGAAGCTTTAGCATCAGGTTCTTCACGTTTTTGTATGGGCGCAGCATGGCGTAATCCGCATGAACGCGATATGCCGTATGTTTTAGAAATGGTGCGTGAAGTCAAAGCACTCGGCTTAGAAACTTGCATGACTTTAGGGATGTTGAATCAATCTCAGGCAGAACGCTTAAAAGATGCAGGTTTGGA